>NZ_JAMPSW010000001.1:0-127747 GCF_028484855.1 Providencia sp. PROV033
CGCTAGGGGGCGGAAAGATGGGGGTGATTTTGGCGGTGGCATTAACCCATTGGCCTAAATTAACGCTTATCTTACGTTCAGAGCTTCTGCGTGTTCAGCAAACTGATTACATTATGTTATCCCACCGTATTGGCAACAGTGCGTTATGGCGCCTACGGTATCACTATCTACCCATGCTACTCCCTCAATGGATGGTCGGAACATTATTGATGTTTCCACATTCTGTCTTACACAGTGCGGCACTCAGCTTTCTTGGCTTTGGGCTAGCACCTCATGAGCCTTCTTTAGGGATTTTACTGTCCGAGGCATTACGTTATTTGAGTACGGGCGCTTGGTGGATGGTGGTATTTCCTGGTGCTGCATTGATGGGGCTAGTGTTGTTGTTTGACCAATTTGCTAAATCAGTCCAACGGTTATGGTTAAGGGGCGCAGTATGCTGAAGTTTGAAAATCTTACCATCGACGTAGCGCAATACCGCTGGCTGGGGAGAAAGCAGTGGTCTCCGTTATTGCATGATATTTCTCTGGATATTCAACCCGGTGAAATGGTGGCGTTGATTGGTGGTAGCGGTGAAGGTAAAAGTTTATTACTGCAAAGTGCATTGGGATTATTACCCGAAAATATGCGTTGCCAAGGGACCATTGAGCTCAATGGTCAGCCATTGACGGAAAAAACGAAATCTCAGTATCGAGGGAATTCTCTGTGTTACGTACCTCAAGGGGTCAGCGCCTTAAACCCATTGATTCAAATTGGTCCTCAGCTTGAGCGTGCCGCCGTACTTAGTGGGCAACATATTAAAATGCACGATGTCGCTCGGCATCTACAAGAATATAGTTTGCAATCTAGCCTTGTGAATCA
The DNA here is from genome assembly GCF_028484855.1 of Providencia sp. PROV033. Taxonomy (NCBI): domain Bacteria; kingdom Pseudomonadati; phylum Pseudomonadota; class Gammaproteobacteria; order Enterobacterales; family Morganellaceae; genus Providencia; species Providencia sp. PROV033. Next base: position 859 of record NZ_JAMPSW010000001.1, read on the forward strand.
CTACCCAAGCCAGCTCTCAGGGGGAATGGCGAAAAGGGTATTAGCGAGTAGCGCCACCTTATCGCGCGCGGAATATATTTTGGCGGATGAAATCTCCTCGTGGCTGGATGACGAGCATGCGGTACAGTTACTCGACAATATCAAATCTCTATGTCGAGATGGGCGTGGTGTGTTGTGGGTAACTCATGATCTAGCAATGGCGGTGCGCTTTGCCGACCGTTTAGCATTATTGCGTAATGGGGCACTAGAAGAGGTGCTAAGCAGCCAAAAACTCAAACAAGGCGGTGGTGGTCAGTGGATTCAATCTTTGTGGAATGCGCTGCCAGAACATCAATTTATGATGCTGGATGAGTGGAGGTAGCCGGATGCTAGAAATACAAAACTTGCGTATTGAACAGGCAGGCAGAGTGCTGTGGGATAACCTGAATTTGTCATTGGTAGATAATGAACGGCTTGGCATTTCCGCTCCCAGTGGATTTGGGAAAACGACGCTAGGACGAGTGCTTGGGCAGTGGCAAAAACCCACTGATGGGCAAGTTTTATTGAATGGTGAACCTGTTCCTCATCGCGGTTATTGCCCTATTCAGCTAGTCCCGCAGCACCCCGAAAAAAGTTTTAATCCTTATCGTACCGTAGGTTCCAGTGTACGCGATGCATGGGAGCCGGATGCCCAATGGCTAGATTGGTTATCGATAAAACCTCAATGGCTAGAACGGCGCCCAAGTGAATTATCGGGTGGAGAGTTAGCACGTATTGCGCTGCTTCGCGCACTCGATCCCCGCACTCAAGTATTAATCGCAGATGAGATGACTGCCCAATTAGATGCGCATTTACAAAAGGAAGTGTGGCAGCATTTGATCCGTATTTCACAGCAACGTCCTCTGGCAATGATTGTTTTTAGCCACAATAAAGCGCTGTTAGAGAAAGTGTGTACCAAGGTATGGACGGTGGCTGAAGCCTAATCACAGATCGATTTTTTTAACCAAAAAATCAATAAATGCCCGTGTTTTAGCGGGGAGATTTTGGGTGTTCGGGTAGAGCAGCTGAATATTTTGTTTGGGGAGTTCAAGATCTGGAAGTAAACGGATTAAGCGATGAGCATTTAAATCCTCTTCAACTAGCCATGCCGGACAAATAGCGGCACCGAGTGATGCTAATGCAAGCTGGCGGATAGTTTCTGCGGAATTAGATTCGTACTGGCTGTTTAATAGAGGCAACTCAAACTTTTCACCGTGACGGTTCTGTAGAGCATATTGGCTATCTTGTAAGTTCAGCAAAGTATGGGTGATCCACGGAATATTGGCGAAATCATCCACATTTTCAACCTGATATTGTTCGAGAAATTCCGCGGTTGCGACTAAATAAATGGCATATTCCCCTAATTTTCTCGATTTTAGGGAGGAGTTTTTTAAATTTCCTAAGCGGATGGCAATATCGAGTTTTTCTGCCAATAAATCATCAAAAGATGAATTGAAACTGTATTGCAGACGCAGTTGAGGATATTGCCGGCAAAATTCTGGGACCAGTGGCAAAACATAACGTTGCCCAAATTCGTTTGTGGAAGAAAAGCGCAATGTCCCCGTAATATTGGTCGCTAAGTTTTGATTCCTTTCAAACGCTTCCTCAATCTGTAATTGAATCCGTTTAAAATCATCGTAGAAATGTTTTCCTACCTCAGTGAGTGCAATATTGCGTGTATTTCGCACCAATAAGCTGACATTTAAGCTTTTTTCTAGCTGTTTTATATCAATACTTACCATCGAGCGACTTAGTCCTAAAACCTCGGCAGCCTTTGTAAAAGAGCCGGAATCGACAACTTGAAGAAAGCTGGTAATTTGCTTGAGATTTTTTTGCATAATCAACTCGATTGTTTGATTGAATTAAACAATGATTTTACTTCCTTTGCATCGACAGGAGAAGGGCTGAGCTCTACTCTTTGCAACCGGAGGTCACCATGTCATATCGTTATCAAATTGCGACAGTATTTCTTCTCGGTTTTTTTATTGATTGTATTAACATTTTTATGTCTGCTATTGCGCTGCCTGATATTGCATCAGCTTTTTCGACAAGCCAGTCGATGGTGGCTTTGGTCGCCAATGCTTATATTTTAGGACTAGTGCTGATTATGTCCATTAGCTTATGGCTGGCTGGACGTTTGGGAGAAAGAAAGCTACTCACGTATTCCATGTTGCTATTTTCGCTTTCCGTTGGGTTATGTGGGCTCAGTGATTCGATTTATAGTTTAATTTTCTGGCGCTTTATTCAAGGCGTTTCTGGCGGATTATTAATTCCGGTTGGGCAAGCATTAGTGTTTGGGCTATTTCCCAATCAAGAGCGCCAAAAAATATCGACTTTGATTATGACTGTTGCCTTAATTGCACCTGCATTTTCACCGGCAATTGGCGGTATGATTATTGATTCATTTTCATGGCGTTGGGTCTTCTTTGCCAATCTTCCATTCGCATTATTAGCATCAATACTTGCATGGGTCTGGGTCAAGGATGGTGAAAAACAACTTCGAGAAAAGCCCGATATTATCGGCTTACTGCTAGTGAGTCTCAGTTTGTTGGGTTTATTACTTTCATTTACTCTGTATAACGATGAGCAAAGTTGGGTATTGGCTTTATTGAGTTTTGGCGTCTCTGCGGTTTTACTGAGGATATATTTAAAATATGCCCAAAAATGCCGAGCACCTATTTTAAATTTGCTATTACTGAAGAATTATAATTTACGTAATGGATTTATTGTTTATTACGCGGTGCCTGGAATTTTCACCGGTGTTAATTTACTGAATATTTTTAACTTACAAAATAATATTGGGTTTAATGCGCAGCAAACAGGCATGTTTATGCTGGTATATGCAGCTGGCGCTCTGATCTCCATGGTGACAGGAGGCTATTTTTATCATCGTATTGGTAAGAGAAACCTCTTTGTGGTGGGGATTATTTTGCACAGTGTTGGGATTCTTACGCTGTTCTGGATAGACAGTCAAAGTCAGTTAGCATTATTGATTACTGCTTATTTATTGATGGGAATGGGCGGGGGAATAAGTGCAAATACGGCTCAAATTAGTGCATTAATTGATTTTAAAGATAAAGATTTACTGCAAGGTAGCGTGTTGTGGAATATTAACCGTCAGGTAGCTTTCAGTGTAGGGACGGTCGTACTTATTTCAGTGTTTAACCTTATTTCATTTTCATCAGAGTTAATTCGTTACCAATATACTTTTTTTATTGCAGCACTGTTGGGTCTGCTATCGTTAATTTCAGTATTTAAAGGAAAATAAAATGAATCCACAAATGTCTTTAGCTATACAGAATATTATTGATTTCCATATGCTCATTGAGGATGTATTTACGGGGCGAGATCACGGTGAAAGTCTTCAGGCTTTATTAGGGAGCTTTGATAAGACATTTAAAATGGTCACTATTCAAGGTGCCTCGATGAATGCACAACAGGCATCTGAGTTGTTTAGTAAAAACAGAGGTGTTAGACCTTCATTAGTTATTGAAATTAGAAATATTCAGCCGCTGTTTGAGTGTGATGGCAATACATATTGGATACAATATTTAGAACATCAGACCTTGGCTGGCAAAGAAAATAGTCGCACGTCGACAGTGTGTATAAAAATTGAAGATGGGAAATATCATTGGCTGTATCTGCACGAAATGCCAATATTAGTGGCTTAATAGGAAAATATGTTTTTTAGCGGTCATTTAATAAAAAAACACCTGCCGGAGCAGGTGTTTGATTTTTTAGACTTGAAGACGGTTATTGCTTATTCGTCTAAGAAGCTGCGCAGAACTTCTGAGCGGCTTGGGTGACGTAATTTACGCAGCGCTTTTGCTTCAATCTGACGAATACGTTCACGGGTTACATCAAACTGCTTGCCCACTTCCTCAAGGGTGTGGTCAGTGTTCATGTCGATACCGAAACGCATACGCAGAACTTTTGCTTCACGAGCAGTTAAGCCAGCCAGAACCTCATGAGTTGCCGAACGTAAGCTTTCTGATGTTGCAGAATCTAACGGTAACTCTAATGTGGTATCTTCAATGAAATCGCCTAAATGTGAATCTTCATCATCACCGATTGGCGTTTCCATGGAGATTGGCTCTTTCGCAATCTTCAGTACTTTACGGATTTTATCTTCTGGCATTAGCATGCGTTCTGCCAGTTCTTCTGGCGATGGCTCACGACCCATTTCTTGCAGCATTTGACGAGAGATACGGTTCAATTTGTTGATAGTTTCAATCATGTGAACCGGAATACGAATTGTACGTGCTTGGTCAGCGATAGAACGGGTAATAGCCTGACGGATCCACCATGTTGCATAAGTTGAGAACTTATAACCACGGCGGTATTCAAACTTATCAACCGCTTTCATTAGACCGATATTACCTTCTTGAATCAAATCAAGGAATTGCAGACCACGGTTGGTGTATTTCTTCGCGATAGAGATAACCAGACGTAAGTTTGCTTCAACCATTTCTTTCTTCGCACGACGCGCTTTCGCTTCACCGATAGACATACGACGGTTGATATCTTTAACCTGTTCAATTGTCAGGCCCGTTTCTTCTTCGATTTGACGCAGTCTTTGCAGACAACGCAGAACTTCTTCTTCCACTTCCAGCAGTTTTTCAGACCACGGCTTGTTCATCGCTTTTGCTGCGGTTAACCAAGTTTCGCTGGTTTCATTGCCGCTGAATAGGGTAATGAAGTTCTTCTTAGGCATTTTGCACTGCTCAACACACAGTTTCATGATGGTACGTTCTTGCAGACGAACGCGATCCATCATTTCACGCATGTTATTGACCAGATAGTCAAATTGCTTAGGTACTAAACGGAACTCTTTGAAAACTTCGGACAATTGCTCGATAGCTGCCACAGTTTTCGCATCGCTACGACCATATTGTTTAATATGGGTACGCGTTTTTTCATACTGTTCACGAAGATCAGAAAATTTTTGGCGTGCTAATTCAGGATCGATGCTGTTGTCGTCATCGCTATCGCTGTCATCGCCGTCTTCATCTTCTTCTTCTTCGTCGTCATCTAGCTCTTCTTGTGGAAGTTCAGAACCTACGTGAGTAGCTGTAGGAGCTAAATCTTCTTCCGCATTCGGATCAACAAACCCTGTAATCAGGTCAGATAAGCGGCTTTCGCCAGCTTCAACGCGGTCATACTGTTCAAGTAAGTAGGTGATAGCTTCAGGGTATTCAGCGACAGAGCACTGAACCTGATTGATACCATCTTCAATACGTTTTGCAATGTCGATTTCACCTTCACGGGTGAGCAATTCGACGGTTCCCATTTCGCGCATGTACATGCGAACAGGGTCAGTGGTACGGCCGATTTCACTTTCAACACTGGATAATACTTGAGCTGCGGCTTCTGCCGCATCTTCGTCCGTGTCGGAAGTATTTTCAGCCAAAATTAAATCATCGGCATCAGGTGCTTCTTCCATGACCTGGATGCCCATGTCATTAATCATCTGGATGATATCTTCGATCTGATCTGAATCGACGATATCTTCCGGCAGATGGTCGTTTACCTCGGCATAAGTTAAGTAACCTTGCTCTTTACCCTTGGTGACGAGTAGCTTAAGCTGTGACTGCGGGTTTTGCTCCATAAGACGGTATCCACACTTCTGAGTATTTAAATTGGTGTCGGTCGGCGAAACTAACGGCCAACAAGAACATTTAAAGGGACATTTGACTACGCGCTACGCCCTTTATATTTCGTAGCATTTACAGGCATTTGCCTTGTTATATGCGGCACTTAAGCCGTTTTGTATACTATTTTTTGGATGCTTTATGTTTTCACTCGTGAAAGAGTGATTAGACGGACTTCTTCGCGCTCTTCAGGTGTCAGCCTTTGTGTTCGTTCTTTCGCTATTAGATAGTCGAAACGCTCATCGAGGGCGCTATTAAATAGATGATTTAGAGCATCTATAAAGGTATTTTCCGCTATTTCCTCTATTTCTATATCGTTCCATGTTGCGAGTTTTTCAAGTTGTTTCGCAAAATTATTATCGCGATAACGTTCTAGCAACTGCCCTGTGTTCATTCCGGGGGTGGAACGGCAAACTTCAACCAATTCCTGAAATAGAGAAAGCCCCGGCATCTGGATATGGGCAATTCCCTCTAGTGAGGGAACAAGCTCCGAAAAGTTCGGATTTTGTACCAACAACGCGATAAGTATGCGCATTGTTGTTGGTTTCAGTTTGGGTGCCTGATAGTTAACTGGTTCAGTGCTCTCTCTATCAATCATAGCAAGAACTTGGGAAATATCCGGTACGCCAATGAAATTTCCTAGCTCTTGTGCCATATAAAGGCGCAGAGTTTCACCCGGTATCTGTTTTATCAATGGGATAGCAAGTTTACTAATTTTTGCTCGACCCTCTTGGGTTTTTAAGTCCACTTGAGGAACTAAAGAGTCAAACAAAAATGTGGAAAGACTTTGCGCATTTTCCATGCGCTGCTCAAAGGCGTCTTTTCCTTCTTTGCGTACCAATGAATCTGGGTCTTCGCCATCAGGCAAAAACATAAAACGGAGTTGGCGACCATCGGTCAAATAGGGAAGGGCGTTTTCAAGTGCACGCCAAGCGGCATCTCTTCCTGCTCTATCTCCGTCATAACAGCAAATTACGGTATCTGTTGAACGATAGAGCAATTGAATATGCTCAGAGGTTGTAGAGGTGCCAAGTGATGCAACCGCATAGCGGATGTCATACTGTGCGAGTGCTACAACGTCCATATAGCCTTCAACAACAAGTAATTTTGCAAGCTCACTACTATTTTGCGTGGCTTCATAAAGACCAAAAAGCTGGCGACCTTTATGAAAAATATCGGTTTCGGGGGAGTTTAAATATTTCGGTAAGGCATCGCCTAATACCCGTCCACCAAATGCAATCACACGACCGCGACGATCCCGAATAGGGAACATGATTCGCTCTCTAAAGCGATCATATACGCGACCATTATCATTAGTGACCAGCATACCCGCTTCATCAAGTTGCTGACGGCTTTCTGGATTCACTGCAAATTTCTTTAAAAGGTTGTCCCAGCCAGGGGGAGCAAAACCGATTGAAAAATGCGAGATAATGTCTGCACTTAAACCACGTTGGCTTAAATAATCTTTGGCTTTATTCGCCGAGGGATGATTTAAGGCAGCGCAGTAAAACTGATTTATTTTATCCATCAATTGGTACAAATTTTGACGCTGATGGAGTTCTATTTGACTGGTTCCCGTTCCTTTTTCATAAGGGACATCCAGACCATGTAATGCGGATAACTCTTCTATCGCTTCGACAAAATCGAGTTTGTCGTAATTCATCAGAAAATCGATGGCATTACCATGGGCACCACAGCCAAAACAATAGTAAAACTGTCTCTCACCATTGACAGTAAACGATGGTGTTTTTTCGTTATGAAAAGGACAGCAAGCGTGATGGTTTTTACCCTGTTTTTTTAACGGGACTTTTGCATCGACTAAATCAATGATATCGGTACGAGCGAGTAAGTCATTGATAAATGAACGCGGAATTCGTCCAGCCATAAGCCTCTTTTTCGCCTGTTGATGAACGATAATAAGCCGCGCTTCCGTTAGGAAAGCACGGCCTTTAACTGCTAACTACTACTTGTCTGCGTTGGTTGCGATGAGAATCGCAATCAATTAGTACAGACGAGTACGGCGTGCGTTTTCGCGAGCCAGTTTTTTAGCGTGACGCTTTACCGCTGATGCTTTAGCGCGTTTACGTTCAGTCGTTGGTTTTTCATAGAATTCACGACGACGAACTTCAGCTAAAACTCCTGCTTTTTCACAAGAACGTTTGAAACGACGCAGTGCTACGTCGAATGGCTCGTTTTCACGTACTTTAATTACCGGCATGTGCCTCTCACCTCAATAGAAATCGGTTTGTTGCTGGTTTTTGTTCACCAGCCATCATTTAAAATGGTGCGGAATTTTACTTCAATGAGTACGGGTTTGTAAAGTGCCGTATAAAATTGAATCACACAAGATTGCCTGTTTTCGTCCCAGCTTTAATAAATAAAGTGAGAAAAACCAGATAATAATGAGAATTTGCCACACGAAATTTTTATTACAGGGGTCTGATTATAGACTATACAACTAAGAAAGTCAGCCTTTTGCTGGGATTAATTGCGTGTTTTCATGACATTTATTGCGCGATGACGCAAATTTAGTGATAGACTTGCCTCCATGCAACAAACAAGGGTAGTGCAATGCGTGTTTTAGGTATTGAAACATCTTGCGATGAAACCGGAATCGCAATTTATGATGATGAGCTGGGTCTACTCGCGAACCAGTTATACAGCCAAATTAAAGTGCATGCTGATTACGGTGGCGTCGTACCCGAATTAGCATCTCGTGACCATATCCGTAAAACAGTGCCGCTGATTCAAGCTGCGCTCAAAGAAGCCAATTTAACTCGTGAAGATATCGATGCTGTTGCGTATACCGCAGGGCCTGGTTTAGTAGGCGCTCTGATGGTCGGCGCGACGGTGGGTCGTGCGTTAGCGTTTGCATGGAACGTACCGGCAGTCGCAGTGCATCACATGGAAGGGCATTTGCTCGCACCTATGCTGGAAGAGAAAAGTCCAGAGTTCCCATTTGTGGCGCTGTTGGTTTCTGGTGGTCATACCCAGCTAATTAGCGTAACAGGTATTGGCGAATATGAGCTTCTCGGTGAGTCTATCGATGATGCCGCGGGCGAGGCATTCGATAAAACGGCGAAATTGCTTGGTTTAGATTATCCCGGTGGACCTGTTTTATCTCGTATGGCACAGCAAGGGGTTGCTGGACGTTTTGTTTTTCCTCGTCCAATGACCGATCGCCCTGGGTTAGATTTTAGCTTTTCAGGCTTAAAGACATTTGCCGCGAATACGATTCGTGAAAATGATGATGATGACCAAACTCGTGCGGATATTGCTCGCGCGTTTGAGGATGCAGTCGTCGATACATTAGCTATCAAATGTAAACGGGCACTTGAACAAACTGGGTTTAAACGTTTGGTCATGGCGGGCGGCGTGAGCGCTAATCGTGCATTACGAGCTAAAATGGAAGACGTTTTGAAGCAGCGCGGTGGGGAAGTCTTCTATGCACGCCCTGAATTTTGTACCGATAACGGTGCCATGATTGCATTAGCAGGATTGATTCGCCTAAAAGGTGGGGCAAATGCAGGTTTAGGCGTGACGGTTCGTCCTCGCTGGCCTCTTGCAGAACTTCCACCGTTAGAAAAATAACGTCATATTTTGATGCGATAGTAGGGGCTGGCGTATTGCGTCAGCCCCTATTTTTTATGCAAAAGCGTTTTAATGTAAAATAGTGACCGCATCTTCCAAACGAATGGAACGATCTTTTACATGGCTTGCTGTTTCAGTGCTTTGCTCGACTAATAAGCTACTTTGCTGGGTAATCGATTCCAGCTCACTGACCGCTTGCGTGATATCGGAGATCCCAGACGCTTGCTCTGTTGTCGCATGGCTGATGTGTGTGATCAGTTGGGTGACGTTTTGTACTTGACCCACGATCTCTTTCATCGTGTTGCCCGCCGCATAGACTTGATCCTTACCTGAGCTGACTTTCTTCTCACAGTTGTTAATCAATTCGCGAATATCGTTTACTGCGCTGGCACTACGGCTGGCTAAGCTACGAACTTCATTGGCAACAACGGCAAAACCTTTCCCTTGCTCACCTGCTCTTGCAGCTTCAACCGCGGCATTTAATGCCAAAATATTGGTTTGGAATGCAATGTCTTTAATCACATCCGTGATGGAGTTTATCTTACTGGTACTGTGTACAATTTCATCCATCGTCATGACAACGGCATCCATCATCGCACCGCCATTAACGGCTGTTTCACTGGTTTCATTCGATAAAACATCCGCTTTATGGGTGTTGTCTGCGTTCATTTTGACCGAAACCGCCATTTGATTCATGGTGGCGGCGGTTTGTTGCATATAGCCCACGGTGCGTTGTGTATGGGTATCTAATTCACTGCAACCACTAACCAATGACTCACTTCCTTTGCGAACATTATCGACTTGTTCTGAGACATCGTTGATTAGCCAACGACACACTAAGCCTAGTTGACCTATTGAGCGCAGAATTTGCCCGATTTCATCAACGCGACTCATGTGAGTAATACTATTACGATTGCCTCTTGCTACGCTGAGTGCTTGGGACATGATATTTTCAAGTGGGTTGGCAAAGCTGCGTTCGAGTACCACATTACCCAGCAGTAGGGTGATAAAAGTGAACAAACTGGAAAGAAGCAGCGCATTGCCTGATAAGCCCGATAAACCTGCCATCACCATCCACAATGCGAATAAGCTGGAAGAGATAAGTCGGCAGCGCCAACGGACAGACAGTGTTGATAGCGAGAATCGACGGCGTTTGGGTAGCACGATCCCCTTATAAATACGGCGATTACTACGATTTTCAACGAGTGATTTGTAAAGCGGCTCGACTGCGGCAATTTCATCGCGTGTGGCTCGTAGCCGAATAGACATATAGCCAGTGATCACGCCTTTTCGTTGCATAGGAATAATATTGGCACGAACCCAGTAATGGTCGCCATTTTTACGGCGGTTTTTAACTATTCCAGTCCATGGTTCACCCATTTTTAAGGTTCGCCACATGTCGGCAAATGCTTCTTTTGGCATGTCAGGGTGGCGAATAATATTGTGAGGCTGTCCCATTAATTCATCGAGATCATACCCACTCACCTGCACAAAGAAATCATTAGCGTGAATAATATTCCCTTGAAGGTCACTTGTGGTCATCAGGGTTATATCTTCATCTAAGATATGTTCATTTTGAGTTACATAAGGAGTTCTGCTCATTTTATATTCACTTTTATAGTTAAGTTTTCCTTTATATAGTCGACAGTTTTTAATTATTCATTAGTAATAAATTTGCAATCTTTTAACTATTTTTTAAAAGTGTGCGCTAAGTTATACGTAGGTGTAAATACGTACAAAAATAAGTGAGATTTTGTGAGTGAGCGAAGTAAAAAATAGGGGGAATTTTTGATAATAGAGTGGGTTTTGGCTGAATGTAAAAGGCGGGTTAGTCACAACAAAAAAGGCTAAAAATTAGCCCTTATTGTTGGTGATTTTTATAGCTCATGTTTAGTGATTATTCATCATGATCGTCACGTTGTTCTTGAGCAATCTCTTTGGCGGTCTTTTGTTTTTTGTTTTTCAGTTTTTGCCAAATCCGGCTCTCTTGCCCACGCCATAAGCGTTGGATATTTGCATGATGACGGACTAACACTAAGCACGAGAGCATGGCTACAGGGAACGTGAATTCTGGCTTAAACCACCAGACATAGAAGGGGGCGAGTAGTGCACTAACAATCGCACCGAGTGACGAGTATCCGCTAAGTAATACGGTGAGCAGCCATGTTCCCGCGACTAACCCAGAGAGATCCCAGCCAATAGCGGCAATAGAACCAAATGCGGTGGCAACGCCTTTTCCGCCTTTAAAGTGGAAGAAAACGGGATAAATATGTCCAAGGCAGGCTGCAATCGCGACCAAGCCAAGATAGAATGGTTGCACATTTAAATAATAAGCAAGCCATACAGGGATCATCCCTTTCAGTACGTCACAGATCAGTACTGAGGCTGCGGCGGCTTTACCACCGACGCGTAAGACGTTAGTTGCACCGGGATTACCTGAGCCGTGTTGACGGGGATCGGGTAATCTTGCCAGACGGCAGATCAAGATAGCACTCGATATTGATCCGCAGAGATAGGCGAAAATTATCATGCCAAGCGCGATTGCACTCATAACTAACTCCAAAAACGGTTTAAGCTATTTATATGTAATTCACTTCAGTCTTGGATAATACGCACATTTTTCCTGAAGTGGTATCAATTCAGCACATAAACGAGAAAATGACGTGATGGATATCGTATTTATTGAACAATTATCAGTCATCACCACCATTGGTGTATATGACTGGGAACAAGATATAGAACAAAAACTTTTGCTCGATATCGAAATGGGATGGGACAATAAACAGGCCGCGATGAGCGATAATGTTGAATTGTGCTTGAATTACGCAGATGTTAGCGAACGCATTGTTAGCTATTTAGAACAGAATAAGTTTGGATTAGTTGAACGAGTTGCTGAAGAGGTTGCTCAACTTCTGCTGAATGAATTTTTCACGCCTTGGGTACGTATCCGAGTATCTAAGCCAGGGGCTGTTGCTCGTGCTGCTAACATGGGCGTACTGATTGAGCGTGGTACAAAAACCAGCTAATGGGGATTGCCTCGTGGATGTTGGCGGTCAGTACCGCCAATATTTTTCATTTTATCTTTGAACCATAACCTGTTGGTTTTTTATCCACTCTTCAACGGCGTGAATCCGCTGTTTTGTGAGCTCCTCTCGAATTTGCGCGCCTTGAAAACCTTGCTCAATAATTGATTTGACAGCAACCGCTTTGGCAACCTCATAGGATTGGCGTAAATATATCCCTTGGGGATAGGCTTGTGTTTCTAATCCACCTCGACCTCTGGCGTCGGCTTCGCTCACCAAGCCGAGCTGTAAAATACGTTCAGGCTTACGCCAGCTATCTAATCCATCGAACATACCAACGAGATCGCACGCATTAAGCTTATTAATTACATGGATCATATCGTGATATTTTGCAGCTAAGCAGGCGAGATCTTTGGTGCTACTCGGAATTTTGTAGCGTTCGCATAAATCGATGATCAAAGGGATCCCTGCTTCACCATGTTGTGGATGGCTTGGCCAAACGGCTTTAGGCGTGAGGCCTTTACCCAGATCGTGGCATAGTGCAGCAAAACGAACGTCAATATCTTTCGATAACGTTGCCACAACGCGCATCACCATCAAAATATGGATGCCAGTATCCACTTCAGGGTGCCACTTTTCAGGGGCTGGAACGCCAAATAAGTTATCAATTTCAGGGAATAGGATGGCAAGAGCCCCACACTCGCGTAAAACCTCGAAATAGATTTGTGGCGAATTGGACATGAGCGCTTTGTGTGTTTCCGTCCAAACTCGCTCAGGCGTAAGATGAGAGAGCTCACCGGATTCAGACATGGATTGCATCAGAAACATCGTTTCAGGAGCAATTCGAAAGCCTTGTGCATAATAGCGAGCGGCAAAGCGTGCTACGCGTAAAACGCGCAGAGGGTCTTCTAAAAACGCATCAGAAACATGGCGAAGAACACGGTTTTTGAGGTCGCGTACGCCATGATGAGGGTCGATTAGTTCTCCAGTGTCGCTCTGAGCAATGGCATTAATGGTCAAATCACGGCGTAGAAGGTCATCTTCGATGGTGACATCGGGCGCGCTATAACAGCTAAATCCAGTATAGCCAGAACCGATTTTTCGTTCAGTTCTGGCAAGGGCATATTCTTCATGGGTTTTGGGATGTAAAAAGACAGGAAAGTCTTTACCAACCTGTTGAAAACCTTTGGCTAGCATCGCCTCTGGCGTAGTACCTACCACCACATAATCTCTATCTGAGATAGGTAATCCCAGTAGTTTGTCGCGTACCGCACCACCGACGAGATAGACTTTCATTTAAATTCTCTTACATCCAGCCATCATTACGTTTTTTACGACGAGGAATAATGTGCGGCAGCAGCAAACCTAGAATTAAGCCCGCACCAGCAACGCCACCACCATACATAAACCACTGTAAAATCAATTCGCGGCGACGGTCATCCAGATTCACTTCAGCAATATCTAATTTCTTACCTGCCTTGATAAGCTCATTTTTCAGTTTTTCATTTTCAGCTTTTAACTGACGAACTTCGCTATCATTATCCGCCACTTTTTGCTGCATGTCTGCGGTGCGGGTATTCCAAGTATTATCAATATTATCTAATTGTTGGCGTAACTTTTGGTTCTCAGCTTCTAGCTGAGGAATACGGCTTTTCATACTCGGGATGTCACTGAGTTGATCTGTAGGTATCCAAACCGTTCTGCCTTTGCCATCTTTAATTTGGGCAAATTTATTATCAACTGAAATCAGTTCAACAGATTCACCTGCATTCAGCGAGCCAACAATACGGTAGTTGGTGCCTGGGCCACTACGGACATAAGTCGATAAATCTTCAGAAACGTAGCGTGTTTCAGCGTTTGCTGTGATTGAAAGGCCTAACCCCATGATTGAGACAAATAAAAGTGGAATTTTTCGCATAGTGTTGTGATCTTTTTAGGGTGAATGAGTGTCTTATTAATTAAATATTAATAAGTAAAGCCTATTGGTGCAAACGTTAAAGCTTAGAGTTGTGTAAATGTTGAATAAGAATGAGAACCTTCCTAAGTCACTGGATAATTCAATTTTTCAGTGCGTTATCGAAATAACTCTCTAAAAGGGAGGGATTGCATGGAATTTTTGGTTTCTGTGCGGTTTCTTTTCTCTGCTATCAGGGATTGGGGTAATATGGATGCAGTGAAATTATTAAATAAGGAAATGTATGAACCACATAGAAGTTGAACTCAAGTTAGCGGCTCAGAGTTCTGCTATTGATGCTGTTCGCCAGTGTATTTCAACACTTTCACCTCAGCATTTTGCCCCTCGCAAACTGACCAATATCTATTTTGACACGCAGACAAGACAGCTTCGTCAATGGGATATGGGGCTACGGATCCGTGGTTGTGATGGTCATTATGAAATGACGATTAAAACGGCAGGTCAAGTGATCAGTGGGTTACACCAGCGCCCAGAATACAATGTGGAAATCGATTCTCCTGAAATCAACCTCTCTGCATTTCCCGCTGAGATTTGGCCCGAAGGCATCGATTTGGCGCAACTTGAATCAGAGCTAGAAGTTTTGTTTAGCACAAACTTTACTCGTGAAAAGTGGTTAGTGAAGTTTGAAGATAGCGAGATTGAAATTGTATTCGATCAAGGGGAAGTTTCAGCAGGAGCTAAAGATATCCCGATTCAAGAGTTTGAATTGGAACTAAAACAAGGTTTTGTGGCGGATGTGCTTAATTTGACGAAAAAATTCGCTGATATCGATGGTCTCAGTCTTTCGTCACTGAGCAAAGCTGCCCGTGGGTACTTCTTATTGATGAGTGAACCAGCACCGTTAGTTCGCCCTGAATCCGTGTTTGATTATGAAGAGCAACCTATTGAAAAATCATTGCTGCACATGCAGCAACTGTGCCAGCAGCATGAGCAATATTGGTTATCTGGTGGTGAACATGCTCGTCATGGATTAAGTGAATTCTTGCGCTTTGTTCAGGCATTTTTAGTGCATTATCAAAACTCGGCACCGCATTTTGTGCATGACCTTCCTCTAGAACAATTACGTTTGGATGTGACTGACGAGACGATCAGTGCAGAAGATTTTTGTTACAGTAGCCAATGGCTAAAATGTAAATTAGCCTTTATTCAGTGGTTAACCGCCTTAACATATACCGATGTCGAATAGGTACTGAATCTATGCCGCTTTCTTCCGAACTTTTGCAAGACCAACATCAACGTATTATTCGTCAATTTTCTGAGCTCTCTTCAGCATTGCTCCCATTAAGTGAAGATGAGCTGAATTTTTTAGCGTTCAGTGATTTTGCGTTGAAACAGGTTCTTACCCATTCTCGATTTTTACAACAGATTCGCACTCAACCTCCGATGGGCGATGAATGGAAATATTATGGAGACTGGCTGGAAGAAACGCTGGCAGGCGTAACTGATGAAGATCATTTGATGCAGGTTCTGCGTACTTTTCGTCATCATATGTTAGTGCGCATAGCTTGGATGCAAACGTTGGAAATCTGTTCCCAACGCGAGACGATTGTGCAACTTAGTGAACTGGCTGAAGTTTTGATCGTCTCAGCACGGGATTGGTTATATAAAACCTATTGCCAATTGTGGGGAACACCTTGTGACCGAGCTGGAAATCCCCAGCCATTATTAGTGCTGGGAATGGGAAAACTGGGTGGCAGAGAATTAAACTTTTCGTCTGATATCGACCTGATTTTTGCTTATCCAGAAAACGGTGTGACCCAAGGTGGGCGCAAAGAGCTGGATAATGCGCAATTTTTTACGCGTCTTGGACAAAAACTGATTCGAGTTCTCGACCAAGTGACCATTCATGGTTTTGTCTATCGTGTTGACATGCGCTTACGCCCTTTTGGTGACAGCGGTCCATTGGTTTTTAGTTTCTCAGCCCTAGAAGATTATTATCAAGAACAAGGTCGTGACTGGGAACGCTATGCGATGGTCAAAGCGCGTATTATGGGACCTGACAGCGTTCATTATGCCGATACGCTACGTAAATTATTACGTCCGTTTGTCTATCGCCGCTATATTGATTTCAGTGTGATTCAATCCCTGCGCAACATGAAAAACATGATTGAGCGGGAAGTTCGCCGTCGTGGATTGATCAATAACATCAAGTTAGGTGCTGGTGGTATTCGTGAGATTGAGTTTATTTCCCAAGTTTTCCAGTTGATTCGTGGTGGGAGAGAACCCGTGTTACAGTCTCAGTCTTTGTTCGCCGCATTACAGGGGATTGAAGAACTTGAACTTTTGCCATCTCAACAAGTAATTCAGCTCCAAAACAGCTATATTTTTCTGCGCCGATTGGAGAATTTATTGCAAAGCATTGATGACCAACAAACCCAGACATTACCCGATGACGCCTTAAATCAGGCGCGTTTAACATGGGGAATGGGATTCACTAGTTGGTCTGAATTTTACCATCAGCTCAGTGCTATGATGACCTCAGTGCATCAGATATTTGCGGAGCAAATTGGCAGCGATGATGAAGAAGACCGTGCAGAAGAGTGCGATGAAGCCTACATCACGTTGTGGCAAAGTGAGCTTTCTAAAGAAGAACTTGCTAGTTATCTACCGTCAAAAGATGAATTTGTCGCTGAGAAAATGATCCACGGCATTAACCTGTTCAGACACGACCTCAATAAGCGTACCATCGGTCCCCGAGGTCGAGATGTTCTTGATGAATTAATGCCTAAATTACTGGCAAAAGTTGGGGAGCGTGAAGATGCAGGGCGAGTTATCGAGCGCATTACACCATTATTGTTAAGTATTGTTAGCCGGACAACATACTTAGAACTGATGCTCGAATTTGATGAGGTGTTAACCCACGTTATTCGACTATGTGCAGCATCCCCGATGATTGCAGAACAGCTCGCTCGTCATCCACTATTATTAGATGAATTGCTTGATCCGCAATCGCTGTATCAGCCATTACCACTGACCGCTTATCGAGATGAATTACGTCAATATCTTATGCGGGTGCCGGATGATGATGAAGAGCAACAATTAGAAGCC
This sequence comes from Providencia sp. PROV033, assembly GCF_028484855.1. NCBI lineage: Bacteria > Pseudomonadati > Pseudomonadota > Gammaproteobacteria > Enterobacterales > Morganellaceae > Providencia > Providencia sp. PROV033. The sequence continues at coordinate 18,165 of NZ_JAMPSW010000001.1, forward strand.
CTCCGCCAATTTAAACAGGCGCAATTATTGCGTATTGCTGCGGAAGATATTTCAGGGGTGCTCCCTGTCATGAAAGTGAGTGATCACTTAACGTATCTGGCTGAGGCGATTATTGATGCTGTGGTACATCAAGCTTGGCAAAAAATGGCGAAGCGTTACGGAGAACCGGCTCATCTGGCTCAGCTTGATGAAAAACAGTACGGATTCGCCGTTTTAGGCTACGGTAAATTAGGTGGATGGGAGCTGGGCTACAGTTCTGATTTAGACTTGGTTTTTCTGTTTGATTGCCCAATGAATGTGGTCACTACAGGGGATCGCTCCATTGACGCACGACAATTTTATTTGCGTGTCGCACAACGCATTATTCATCTTTTCAGTACCCGAACAGCCTCAGGGGTGCTCTATGAAGTGGACGCACGTCTTCGACCTTCCGGTGAGTCAGGGATGTTAGTCAGTACCATTCAATCTTTTGATGATTACCAAAAAAATGATGCGTGGACGTGGGAACATCAAGCGCTGATCCGCGCCCGTATGGTTTTCGGTGATAGTTCATTGCAACAGAAATTTACGCAAATCCGCCATGAAACCTTATGTTTGCCACGAGAGCCCGATGTGCTGCGTGAACAAGTGCGAGATATGCGAGTGAAGATGCATCAGCATTTGGGCAGTCATCAGGAAAATGAGTTTGATTTAAAAGCCGATCCTGGTGGGATCACGGATATTGAATTTATTGCTCAATATTTAGTATTGCGTTTTGCAACAGAGAATCCGGCTTTAACCCGTTGGTCAGACAATGTACGCATCTTTGAATTAATGGCGCAGTACGATTTTATGCCAGAAGAAGAGGCTTATGGCTTAACACAAGCGTATGTGACGATGCGTAATGAATTGCACCATCTTGCATTGCAATCTTTACCAAGCCGCGTAGAGAGCCAGCAATTTGCGACTCAGCGAGCGCTGGTGTTAGCCAGTTGGCGAAAATGGCTGGAGTAATTGATTAGGTAGCAAATTATTTAGGCGATATCGTGCAATATGGTAGTATTGGCGGCAATTAATTGTAGATTTTCTTTTCATAACTGGAGTGCGGGATGAAAGTAACCCTTCCTGATTATAAGCAAGCAGGTGTACTTGTTGTTGGTGATGTAATGTTAGATCGCTACTGGCATGGACCGACTAATCGAATCTCACCTGAAGCACCGGTTCCGGTTGTTAAAGTGACCATGGTTGAAGAGCGTCCTGGTGGTGCAGCTAACGTGGCAATGAACATTGCTTCCCTTGGTGCTAACTCCCGTTTGGTTGGATTAACAGGGATTGATGATGCAGCAAAAGCGCTCACCGAGAATCTCAATGGCGTGAATGTACGCTGTGATTTCGTGGCGATCCCAACTCATCCAACCATTACTAAATTACGCGTTTTATCCCGCAACCAACAGCTTATCCGCCTCGATTTTGAAGAAGGTTTCGAAAATGTGGATGCTCAGCCAATGCTGGAACGCATCGAACAAGCGTTGCCTCACATTGGTGCGTTAGTGTTATCTGACTATGCGAAAGGGGCATTGGCAGAAGTTGAGAAGATGATTGCATTGGCGAATAAGGCTGGCGTTCCTGTTCTTATCGACCCGAAAGGTCATAATTTTGAGCGTTATCGTGGTGCGACGCTGCTAACGCCAAATATGTCTGAATTTGAAGCGATTGTTGGGCGTTGCAAAGATAATAAAGATGTGGAAGAAAAAGGGATGCAACTTCTTGAATCTCTGGAGCTATCTGCATTATTAATCACGCGTTCAGAGCAAGGAATGAGCTTGATTCGTCGTAATGAGGCTCCATTACATTTACCGACCGAAGCGCAAGAAGTGTTTGATGTTACTGGTGCGGGGGATACGGTGATTGGCGTGTTGGCGGCATCGATTGCATCAGGTCGTCCATTGCATGAAGCCTGTGCGCTAGCGAATGCGGCGGCTGGCGTGGTCGTTGGTAAATTAGGGACGTCAACAGTATCCCCGATTGAATTGGAAAATGCGATCCGTGGTCGCGCGGAAAATGGTTTCGGTGTTATGACCGAAAGCCAACTTAAGCAAGCCGTTGCCGATGCGCGTGCGCGTGGTGAGCGCGTGGTGATGACCAATGGCTGTTTCGATATTCTCCATGCGGGTCATGTTTCATATCTGGCGAATGCCCGTAAACTCGGTGACCGACTAATTGTTGCGGTAAATAGCGATGCATCGACTCGCCGCTTAAAAGGGGAGACTCGTCCAGTTAATCCATTAGACCAACGTATGATTGTGTTGGGTGCATTAGGTGCCGTGGATTGGGTTGTGCCATTCGAGGAAGATACACCGCAGCGTTTGATCTCAGAAATTCTGCCTGACATCTTAGTAAAAGGCGGGGATTATCAACCAGATGAAATTGCCGGAAGCCAGGAAGTTTGGGCTGCGGGTGGACAAGTGATGGTGCTAAATTTCGAAGATGGTATCTCAACCACCAATATCATTAAAAATATTATGAAAACCAAATAATTAAACATTAGTTGGTATCAGTAGAAGCCTAACTTTTTGTCTGCATTTAAATGTGTACAGAAGTTAGGCTTTTTTGTTTGTGACTGAATCAATCTTCTTGTTTTTCTTCAATCACTTTTTCATCTGAGAAACGAGCTTCAAGGGCGCTGACACGCTGCTCCATTTTCATCAGTTTCTCACGAGTGCGCAATAAAACTTGTGTTTGGATATCAAACTCTTCTCGACTGACTAAATCTAATTTACCAAGCTGAGATTGCAACAGTGAACGGAGCTTTTTATCAAAGTCTTCACCTAAGTCACGCACGCCTTTCGGTAATGCACCTTGAATTTGGCGGGCAACTTGTTCAATTTTTTTCGGATCGAGCATTCGCGGGTCCTTCAGTTTCAAAATAACGTCAGTTTCAAAATAAATAATGTGGGGTAGTGTAATACCTGCGGCGTTACGAATAAACCACCTTCTAACATTATTATAGAAACCTAGCCTTTCATCTTGTTTTTATTGGCGAAAAGTGTGAGTAAGTTTCCACTTTATCGTTTGCTCGTTGCACCATTGAATTATTGGAGTTATATTAATTGCGTAATCTCAGGGCGGGGTGAAAGTCCCCACCGGCGGTAACATGCATCGCGCATGAAGCCCGCGAGCGCTTTGTTATCTTTGGCATTATTGTCATGGATAGGAAAGGTCAGCAGATCCAGTGTGAATCTGGAGCCGACGGTTATAGTCCGGATGGGAGAGAATCACTGTATCTGCATGTTTGTATCTTTTAGGTACAACACTGTTCTACATATTGAATAGCTAAACGGCTAGTAGGTCGTGGTGTTTATTCATTTCTCGTACTCCTAAGACTGCCCTGGTTCTGGTAACTCAAATATTGTTAATTAAAGAAGGTTTTTACCATGAATCAGACGCTACTTTCCGAATTCGGTAATCCAACCGAGCGTGTTGAAAATGCAATCGAAGCTCTGCGCCAAGGCAAAGGCATTTTAGTTCTCGACGATGAAGATCGTGAGAATGAAGGTGACTTAGTGTTTGCAGCAGAAACCATGACCGCCGAGCAAATGGCAATGACAATTCGCTATAGCAGCGGCATTGTGTGCCTATGCATTACGGAAGAACGCCGTAAGCAGCTTGATATCCCGATGATGGTGGAAAAAAACACCAGCCAAAACCAAACGGGTTTTACGGTCACAATTGAAGCTGCGAAAGGTGTCACAACCGGCGTTTCTGCGGCAGACCGTATCACGACTATCAAAGCGGCGATTGCGGATAATGCAGTGCCTGCGGATATTAACCGCCCTGGTCACGTATTCCCATTACGTGGTCGTGAAGGTGGTGTATTAACACGTCGTGGTCATACAGAAGCCTCGATTGATTTAGCCACATTAGCCGGTTTCAAACCTGCTGGAGTACTGTGTGAGCTGACCAATGATGATGGCACAATGGCGCGTGCGCCAGATGTGGTGAAGTTTGCTCGTGAACACAACATGACCGTTGTCACCATTGAGGACTTAGCTAGCTATCGTCTTCAGTTGGAAAAAAAAGCGAGTTAATTCGCTAAGTTTTTAAAACGCTTTGCCTATAGAGTCATTGGCCACAAAGTTGCACACCTTTGTGGCCTCTTCAAATTTTTTGATGATCATTCTCATAATTCCCCCACTGTGTTTTTTATAAAAAAGGGTATGCTGATACTCATTATCCTTTTTGTGGAATTGAGGTCATCATGTCGACAAATAACCAACACTTAACCCATCGAATGCCCGCGGTATTTATCGGTCATGGTAGCCCGATGAACGCGATTAACCATAATTCGTACACTGAAGCATGGGAAAAACTGGGTACAACTTTGCCTAGAACGCGTGCGATTTTGGTGATCTCAGCACACTGGTATACCCGTGGAACGGCGATCACGGCGATGGTTAAACCGAAAACGATCCATGATTTTGGTGGTTTCCCTGAAGCTTTATACCAAATAGAGTACCCGGCACCAGGCTCTCCTGAGCTGGCTAAACAGGTGGCTGAATTACTGTCTCCAGAGCCAATTTATCAAGATAAAGAGGAGTGGGGACTTGATCACGGCACATGGGAAATTTTAGTGCGCATGTATCCGCAAGCCGATATTCCCGTCGTGCAACTGAGTATTGATGGCACTAAGCCTGCATCGTGGCACTATGAGCTAGGTAAAAAATTAGCAGTCTTGCGAGAGCAGGGGGTTTTGATTATGGGGAGTGGTAACGTTGTCCATAATTTACGTGCAATGGATTGGCAGAATTCACATGCAGAACCTTACCCTTGGGCAATTTCGTTTGAGCAATTTGTTTATGCAAATCTGCGAAGTCATGAGCAGCCGCACCCGCTGACAACAGGGTTAGAGCGTGAAGATGGTCAGTTATCAAATCCATCACCAGAACATTTTTTACCTATATTACCTATCTTAGGTACATGGGATGGTGAAGAAGTGATTAGCACGCCTGTTGAAGGAATTGTTTCGGCATCATTGAGTATGTTATCAGTACAAATCGGTTAATGAGTCGAATGGCGAAAGAAGAAAGCGGCACGAAATATTTCGTCGCCGCTTTTTGTTTATTTGATGCTGTTTTACCAAGCTAATAGTGAATTAGTCGAGGATGATGTGCGGATAGAAACGGGATAAGTCTTGAGTAATCAATTCCTTATCTTCGCGGATACAGATCCCCGCAGGCTGGTCGTTAACTAACCAGCTTCCCACTAATGTATAGCTGCCTTCAAATTTTGGCAGTGGATGGAACTGCTGGATAATCATTCCTTCTTCACCGTAAGGGCCATCTGCTGACGCAATTTCTTTGCCATTTTCGATGACACGGATATTGGCACCTTCGCGAGAGAATAATGGTTTAATTACATAGCTCTCAAGTTCCGGTTTGTTACCATCGGCAAAATAGGCAGGCAGCAAATTTGGATGATTAGGGAACATTTCCCATAACATTGGCAGCAGGGCTTTGTTGGAAACAATACTTTTCCAAGCCGGCTCTAACCAACGAACACCGGCATCTTGCAGTTTGGTGGAGAAAATTTCTCTGAGCATAAATTCCCATGGATACAGTTTGAACAGGTTACTAATGACCTGATCTTGTGTATCGGTGAATTCGCCTTTCTCGCCTAATCCGATTTCATCAATATATAGAAATTCGGTAGCCACACCCGCTTCGTTCGCGCAATCTTGCAAATATTGTACGGTGCCACGATCTTCCTCAGTATCTTGGCAGCATGCCATATGCAATAAACGGAAACCGTATTGATCTTTGAGCTCAGTAAAACGTTCAATGAGCTGCTCTTGGATGCTATTAAATTGGTCAGCATTTTCAGGCAGTTTGCCCGCTTCAATTTGATCTTCGAGCCAAATCCATTGGAAAAAAGCAGATTCATACAGTGATGTTGGTGTATCTGCGTTGTTCTCTAATAGCTTCGGTGGATTGACGCCATCGTAAGCTAAGTCAAGACGGGAATATAATGATGGCTGTTCGCTTTTCCATGAACTGCGTACAAATTCCCAGCAATGCTTAGGAATTTGGAAACGAGCGAGTAATTCATCACTTTCGACGACACGCTCAACAACCTTAAGGCACATTTGGTGAATTTCAGCAGTTGCCTCTTCAATTTCTTCAACTTGGGCTAGCGTGAATTGGTAATAGGCATCTTCAGACCAGTACGGTTCGCCGTACATAGTGTGGAAGTGAAAACCAAACTCATCCGCTTTTTCGCGCCAGTTAGGACGCTCGACAATAGGAACACGTTTCATTACTTATCAACCACCCATAGAGCGGGAAGAGGTTGAGCCTGATTTCGCAGACGAAGATGAACGCTGTGCTGTTGCTTGTTTATTAACGGTATCACCGAAACCTCCACGAGTAATTGTAGAGGTTGTGGCTGGTTTTGGCGCCATAGCCGTTTTTGGTACGCTCATTGAACGACCACCCGCAACAGCAGGACCGTAGCTTTTACCTGTCGCATCAACAAATTTACCGTTTGCTGGGCTGGCTGGGTTTTTAGAGCTGAAAAGTGGCTGAGATGGTGCGCCTCCGCCCATCATACGACCCATCATGTAGCCCATCATTAATGGCATCCACATGCTACCACTGCTTTGTGGCTGAGCGGCTTGTTCGCCTGCAGCTGGGGTGCTTGTACCCGCAATACCTGCTTGAGCTGGTGCTTGAGTACACATCGCTTCACCGAACTCCGCAACGCAATCTTCTTGAGTGGCATATTTTGGTGCTGTTTTTGCAGCTTCGTTCAATGCGTTGTTATACGCAAGAGTACATTGCTCTGCTTGAGAGGGATTGGCTTGGCTACAGTCTTGTGCGTTGGTGTACAGAGAAACTGTTTCATCGCTCTCTTCACATGCAGACAGCATAAATACAGCACTCACTGCTACAGCAACAGGTGCTAAACGGTATGAGCGCCAAGACTTACGGAAGGCGTTCTGATTAATATTTTTGGTGCGCTTCATGGTCATGGTAATTACCTTGAATAAATAATAAGTAAGAGGTTCGAGATATTGCCTCTAGAATAGGGGATATAAGATAAAAATTAAAGTACAAATGCTGCACAAATAATGGGAAATGATGGATTTAGCGATATTGATTCCATTTTTATAGAATGTTGGTTAAATCTAACGCCAAGCAATTCTTATTTTTCTTTGATATCAATAAATTAATTATGGTGATTTTTTAATTAATGTTGCAATTAACATAAGTCAGAATTGACTGAATTTTAAGGATAGATTGAATAAATAATGCAATAAGTTATTCATTATCTAGAGAACTGCAATTTCGCGTTATTTTCAAATAAGCTCTTGGGTGATAAGGGTAAAAAAATAGCCCGCCACTGGGCGAGCTATCTAACTGACTGAACCAAATGATTATTTAATTTTTGGTGCTGTTGAGTTACGAATAATGCTATCAGGTGAGGTTTGAATCTCTTTACCTAGGCTAGCATTTAAACGAGCGATATCATCTTCGTTTAATGTGCCGCGTGCAAATTCGATATTCAGTTGGTTAATCATATAATCGTAACGAGCGTTAGACAGATTTTGCTTCGCTTGATATAGCGCAGTTGTTGCTGTTAACACATCAACGATAGTACGAGTACCCACTTGGTAGCCAGCTTCCATCGCATCTAATGAGCTCTGTGCAGACACAACAACTTGTTTATATGCGTTGATGCTACTGATTGACGACGTTACGTTGTTATAGGATGAGCGTACTAATTGGATTACGTTACGGTAAACGCTTTCTAACTGCTCACTTGCACTTTGGAAACCATATTGTGCTTGTTCAACTTGTGAGCTTACAGCACCACCAGAATAAAGTGGGAGGCTTAATGTTAAGCCGATGCTGTTTTGGCCGTTATAATTGTTGCTTGCGCCACCGGTACGATCATAACCACTGCCATGATTGTAGGTGTTTGCAACGCTAGTCGATGCATCTAATCCTACAGTAGGCATATGACCTGTTTCTGCTAAACGGATGTTTTCACGCGAAACGTCTTGTGCTAAACGTGCACTAAGAAGGCTTAAGTTACGCAGCTCTGCATCTTTTAAGATGGCTTCAACATTGTCTGGGTTTGCTGTTTTAAAACGGTCGATATTTAAAGACGCTAATTGGCTATAGTAAACACCGCTAACTTGGCGAAGTTTTTCGACTGCGTTGACTAAGTCGTTGCGACCCGCAACTTCTTGTGCAATAACGCTATCATAGTTTGCTCGGGCGTTTTGCACGTCAGTGATTGCCACTAAACCAACATTAAAACGTTGAGTTGTTTGGTCTAATTGACGGTAAACAGCTTCTTTATTAGCTTGGATGTAAGATAACGCATCAATCGCTTTTAATACGTTAAAATATGCAGTTGCTGTATCTAAAATGAGCTGTTGTTGGCTTGTTTGGTAGGTAACATCAGAAATTCCAGCTGTTTTCTCTTGAATATCCAACTGACGCCATTTTGACATATCAAATACAACTTGGGTCAATTTCAATGATGCATTAAGACCAGTACTCTCAGTGTTGCTTGCATCACGGTAACCGCTGCCATAAGTTGCTCCAGCGCCTAAGCCAAGTTGCGGTAACAGTGGGCTACGTGCTTGATTGATTTTTTCAAAAGCTTGATTACGTTCAGCAAATGATTTTCTGAGCTCAGGGTTACTTTCTTTGGATTTTTGGTAAACCTGAAGTAAATCTTCTGCATAACTATTAGCACTGAGACCCACAAAACTCATCGCAATAAAAAGGGGAAGCAGTTTCTTCATTTGGATTCCTTGATTAAACAGCAAATTATGTTGAGCCTGTTATCTAAAACTTATCATGTTATTGAACAATGATAGGCAGTTGGAACTCTGAAAAGAGAGACCGTTCTCAAAACAGACCCTATTGTTGCTCATAAATTTGAATAATGGCGCACATTGTAACAGAGGTGAGGCACCGATAACGGTAGCCTTTTGTGCCATTTAGTCCTAATTAGTTTAAACATTACCTCATCTAAGGTTAAAAAACCTTAAAAACTGATTTAATCCTGTCATCTTTCTTAGTATAAAAATGAAGGGATTAGGAGAATATCAATGAATAATAAAATCGAAAATCCGATTAAATACAGTAAAAATGATATTGAAATTATATCTAAGCGTAAATTATTTAACGGTTTTTTTCAAATGATTGAGTATCGATTCAAACATCGATTATTTGAAGGCGGATGGAGCAAAGAGATTGTTCGTGAAGTATTTGAAAGAGGGCATGCAGGCGCAATACTTCCTTATGATCCTCAAACGGATAATGTCGTATTAATTGAACAAATACGCTTTCCTGCATTTGAATCAAGTGAAACACCTTGGTTACTAGAGATAGTCGCGGGAATGATAGAAGAAAATGAATCCCCTGAAGACGTTGTGCGCCGCGAATCAACAGAAGAAGCGGGACTGACCATTGGACGCATCGAAAAATCAGTAAGTTATTTATCGAGCCCAGGAGGAACTAGCGAACGTATTCATGTTTTCGTTGGTGAAGTCGATAGTTCTCAAGCAAAAGGGATTCATGGTCTCGCGTCAGAAAATGAAGATATCCGAGTGCATGTGGTGAGCAGAGAGCAAGCTTATCAATGGGTTGAAGAGGGTAAAATTGACAATGCGGCGACAGTGATTGCCATTCAATGGCTACAACTTCATCACCAAAAACTGCATGAAAAATGGGTGAAACCGATTTAAATAACCACTAATCTAATGAAGTGTGTGCTGATTAGCAGATATTAAGTGAATAGTTAGGTTAAAATCAGAGACCTATGCACTTCTCGATTTAGGTGATAATACTTAGCGCTATTTTTAAGGATAAAGGAATACTTTGGACAGCCAGCTTAAAGTGACTGCTAATAACCCTAACGTTATTAGAATCTTACAAGTTACTGATACGCATCTTTTTGCTGATACGGAAAACACCCTTTTAGGGATCAATACTTACCGAAGCTATCAGGCGGTACTTGATGCGATTGCAGAACAAAACTTACCTGTCGATTTAATTGTCGCGACAGGCGACCTCGTTCAAGACCAATCCCCTAAAGCCTATCAACATTTTGCGGCTGGGATTGAGCGTATTCCTGCGCCTTGCGTGTGGCTTCCGGGCAATCACGATTACCCACCTGCAATGGTCGGAACCTTGAAAATAGCGGGAATCTCAAGTGCTAAGCAGGTTTTTATTGGTGATGACTGGCAAATTTTAATGTTAGATAGCCAATTACAAGATGTGGCGCACGGTGAGCTTTCTGAGCAGCAATTAGAGTGGATGCAGCAGTGCTTAGATGAGCAACCAACTCGCACGACACTGATTATGCTACACCATCATCCATTACCGTCAGGGTGCACGTGGCTAGATCAGCACAGTTTGCGAAATTCGCATATTTTGGCGGACTACCTCAAGAACTACCCTAATGTGAAGGCGATGTTGTGCGGACATATTCATCAGGAAATGGATGAAAACTGGCATGGTATCCGTTTGTTAGCGACACCATCAACTTGTGTACAATTTAAACCGCACTGCACCAATTTTGCTTTAGATACTGTAGCTCCAGGCTGGCGTTATCTTGAGTTGACGGTTAATGAAAATGGGGAAAAAGTGATTGAAACCCAAGTTCATCGTCTAAATACTCAGGCGTTTAGTCCCGATTTTGATTCTGATGGTTACTAATGGCTACTTTACTGTATATTCATGGTTTTAATAGTTCGCCACTGTCTGAGAAAGCAAATAATCTTAAGCAGTGGTTGGCGGAGCATTATCCACAGATCAATATGGTAGTCCCTCAACTGCCTAATTACCCACAGGAAGCTGCCAACTTACTCGATGGTATTCTTGCAGAACACCAGCATGAAAAAGTCGGTTTAGTGGGCTCTTCATTAGGTGGTTACTTTTCGATTTATTTTTCTGAGCGCTACCAAATTTCTGCGGTATTAGTTAACCCAGCAGTGCGCCCGTTTGATTTGCTTAATGATTATCTTGGGGAAAATACCAATCCGTATACCCACGAAACATATTTGCTCGAACCTAAGCACATGGACGAATTGAAGGCTTTGCATCTTGAAAAGATACAGTCACCAAGCTTACTTTGGTTATTGCAGCAAATGGGGGATGAGGTACTTGATTATCGCCAAGCCGTTGCCTATCTTTCAGAGTGTAAGCAAACGGTGGAACCGGATGGGGATCATGCATTTGTAGGATTTGAACGCTATTTCCCGCAGATCATTCGCTTTTTGTCTCTGGTTGATAACGCAGAGAAATAGTGCGAAAACGCCAATACACTGTTATTATCACCAGTAACTCACTGATTGAACATACCCAATCTCCTTGAATTATTTAGGATATAGTTCAATTAATCACCTATTACCGCAGAATGACAACATGACTCAATCTAGTTATAACGCAGAGGACATTGAAGTTCTCAGTGGTTTGGAGCCTGTTCGCCGTCGTCCTGGCATGTATACCGACACCAGCCGACCGAACCATTTGGCTCAAGAAGTAATTGATAACAGTGTCGATGAAGCTTTAGCAGGGCACGCAGGACACATCCAAGTGATTTTATACCCAGATCAATCCCTCGAAGTGATTGATGATGGGCGAGGTATGCCTGTTGATATCCACCCGGAAATGAAGGTATCTGCCGTTGAGTTAATTTTAGGGCAGCTTCATGCGGGGGGGAAATTCTCCAACAAAAACTATCAGTTTTCAGGTGGCTTGCACGGTGTTGGTATCTCCGTGGTCAATGCGTTATCAAAACGTATTGAAGTGACTGTGCGCCGTGATGGTCAGGTTTATCAGATTGCGTTTGAAAATGGCGACAAAGTTGAAGATTTACAAGTCATTGGCACTTGTGGCAAACGTAATACCGGAACCAGTGTTCATTTTTGGCCAGATGAAAGCTATTTTGATAGCCCACGTTTTTCTGTTTCTCGTTTAACCCATAATTTAAAAGCAAAAGCTGTTTTATGCCCTGGCGTACAAATTACGTTTAAGGATCTGCTCAATGATACTGAGCAAAGCTGGTGCTATAGCGACGGGTTGACTGACTATTTAATGGAGTCAGTGGATGGTTTTGAAGCTTTGCCTGCAAAACCATTTACAGGTGAATTTTCTGCTGAAGTTGAAGCGGCACAATGGGCACTATTATGGTTACCAGAGGGCGGCGAACTCCTAACAGAAAGTTATGTTAACTTGATTCCAACAGCGCAAGGCGGTACCCATGTTAATGGTTTACGCCAAGGCTTATTAGATGCAATGCGTGAGTTCTGTGAATTCCGCAATATTCTGCCGCGTGGCGTGAAATTATCTGCGGATGATATTTGGGATCGTTGCGCCTATGTTTTATCTGTAAAAATGCAAGATCCACAATTTGCGGGGCAGACCAAAGAACGTCTTTCTTCCCGCCAATGTGCCGCGTTTGTTTCCGGTGTGGTGAAAGATGCTTTTAGTTTATGGCTCAACCAAAATGTCCAAGTTGCAGAACAACTGGCGGAAATGGCCATCTCAAGTGCTCAACGTCGCCTTCGCGCATCAAAAAAAGTGGTGCGTAAGAAACTCACGAGTGGTCCGGCTTTACCGGGTAAATTAGCAGATTGCAGCTCTCAAGATTTGTCGATGACCGAATTGTTCTTGGTGGAAGGGGACTCGGCGGGTGGATCAGCAAAACAAGCCCGTGATCGTGAATATCAAGCGATCATGCCTCTACGTGGTAAGATCCTCAATACTTGGGAAGTTTCTTCGGATGAAGTCTTAGCTTCCCAAGAGGTACACGATATTTCCGTGGCAATTGGTATGGATCCGGATAGCGAAGATATCTCGCAGCTGCGTTACGGAAAAGTGTGTATCCTTGCGGATGCGGACTCCGATGGACTGCACATTGCTACATTGTTGTGCGCCTTGTTTGTGCGCCATTTCCCTAAATTGGTCAAAGAGGGGCATGTTTATATGGCAATGCCACCACTATATCGTATTGATTTAGGTAAAGAGACTTACTACGCACTCGATGAAAGCGAAAAAAATGCGGTCCTAGATAGATTAAGCCATAAAAAAGGTAAACCAAACGTCCAGCGCTTTAAAGGACTGGGTGAAATGAACCCGCCGCAATTGCGTGAAACGACGTTAGATCCAAATACTCGCCGCCTCGTTCAGTTAACTATCGATGATGATAATTACACAGAAACCATGTCGAAGATGGACATGCTTCTGGCTAAAAAACGCTCGGAAGATCGTCGTAACTGGCTGCAAGAAAAAGGCGATACGGCAGAAATTGAGGTCTGATCATAATCGGATGAATAAGAGTAAGGAACGTATTGAATGAGTGAAATTACTCATGACGGTGTGGAGCGTTTACCGCTTCATGCCTTTACTGAAAACGCCTATCTGAACTACTCGATGTACGTCATCATGGATAGAGCGTTGCCATTTATCGGCGATGGACTTAAACCAGTTCAGCGCCGAATTGTCTATGCCATGTCCGAGTTAGGGCTGAGCAATACGGCAAAATATAAAAAATCTGCAAGAACCGTTGGTGACGTATTAGGTAAATATCATCCACATGGTGATAGCGCCTGTTATGAAGCGATGGTGTTAATGGCGCAGCCATTCTCCTACCGTTATCCTTTGGTTGACGGCCAAGGAAACTGGGGGGCTCCGGATGACCCGAAATCCTTCGCAGCGATGCGTTATACCGAATCTCGTCTATCAAAATATGCAGAAGTTCTGTTAAGCGAATTAGGTCACGGTACTGTTGATTGGGTACCTAACTTTGACGGCACATTAAATGAGCCGAAAATGTTGCCTGCCCGTCTGCCAAATATTTTATTAAATGGTACCACGGGGATCGCCGTCGGTATGGCGACGGATATTCCACCACATAATGCCCGCGAAGTGGCAAGTGCACTGGTGGCACTACTCGAAAAACCGAAATTAAACCTTGATGAGATCATGCAGTTTATTCCGGGTCCTGACTTCCCGACAGAAGCTGAAATTATCTCGTCACCAGAAGATATTCGTAAAGTTTATCAAAATGGTCGTGGCTCAGTACGTATGCGCGCCGTGTGGGAAAAAGAAGAGGGTAATGCGGTGATCACCGCACTGCCTCATCAAGTTTCTGGGGCGAAAATTTTGGAGCAGATCGCCAACCAAATGCGTGCGAAAAAGCTGCCAATGGTGGAAGATCTACGTGATGAATCGGATCACGAAAACCCAACTCGTTTAGTGATCGTGCCACGCAGTAACCGTGTGGATCTTGAGCAAGTGATGACTCACTTGTTTGCAACGACGGATCTCGAAAGAAGTTACCGTGTTAACTTAAACATGATTGGTTTAGATAACCGTCCGGCAGTGAAAGGGCTGGTGGAGATCCTCAACGAGTGGATCACCTATCGCCGCCAAACGGTACGTAATCGCTTAAACCACCGTTTAGAAAAAGTATTAAGACGCCTGCATATTTTGGATGGCTTACTCATCGCGTATTTGAATATCGATGAAGTGATTGAAATTATTCGTAATGAAGATGAGCCAAAAGCGGTTCTCATGTCGCGTTTTAATATTAGCGATACGCAAGCCGAAGCAATTTTAGAATTAAAACTGCGCCACTTAGCGAAACTCGAAGAGATGAAAATTCGCGGTGAACAGGATGAATTAGCCAAGGAGCGCGATGAGTTACAAGCTATTTTAGGCTCTGAAGCACGTTTGAATACCTTGATTAAAAAGGAAATTCAAGCGGATGCTAAAGCGTATGGTGATGATCGCCGTTCGCCATTACAGGAGCGTGAAGAAGCAAAAGCACTGAGTGAGCATGAGATTTTACCTTCGGAACCGATTACCGTTGTCTTGTCTGATATGGGCTGGGTGCGTAGTGCGAAAGGGCATGATATTGAACCAAGCAACCTTAGCTACAAAGCGGGTGATAGCTTCAAAGGTGCTGCACGAGGTAAGTCTAATCAGGCGGCAGTGTTCCTTGATAGCACCGGGCGTAGTTACTCAATAGATCCGTTGGAATTGCCTTCTGCACGTAGCCAAGGTGAGCCACTTACGGGTAAATTGACATTACCGCCGGGTGCGACGATTGAGCATGTGCTGATGGCGCCGGAAGAGCAGAAATACTTAATGGCATCTGATGCGGGTTATGGTTTTATTTGCACCTTTAATGATTTGGTGACGAAGAATAAAACTGGTAAGGCGTTGATGTCACTACCTGAAAATGCAAAAGTAATGGCGCCAATTGAGCTAAATAACGAAAAAGAAGATTTGTTATTAGCCATCACGAAAGCGGGTCGTATGTTATTATTCCCGGTGTCTGACCTCCCACAATTATCCAAAGGGAAAGGGAATAAGATTATTAATATCACTGGCGCACAAGCGGCAAGTGGTGAAGATCTGCTAGTTTGGTTAATGGTAATACCGCCACAAGCCTCTATCACGCTCTATTTTGGTAAGCGTAAACTGAAATTTAAATCAGAAGACTTACAAAAATACCGTGCGGAGCGTGGACGTAAAGGAACCTCTTTACCTCGCGGTTTACATAACATTGAACGTATTGATGTCGATTCTGTGAATGCAGAATAAAAATAAAAGATAATTCAAGGGCTTGTTTAAAGCCCTTTTCATAAGTTAAGGAATATTATGCTAGCGCTAATTAGAGCTATCATTGTGATCATATTTACGATTTGTGTGTGTGTAGGCGGAAGTATTTACTGCTTATTTAGCCCACGGAATCCAAAACATGTGATGACGTTTGGTCGTATGTTTGGGCGTTTATCCCCAGTGTTTGGCATCAAAATGATTGACCGGGTTCCTGCGAAAGCGAAGGATTATGGCCCAAGTATTTATATTGGTAATCACCAAAATAACTATGACATGGTGACCATGTCGAACGGTGTTCAACCAAGAACGGTCACGGTGGGGAAAAAAAGCCTTGTTATGATCCCGTTTTTTGGTTTTTTGTATTGGATCACCGGTAATATATTGATTGACCGTGGGAATCGTTCTAAAGCGCATAATACCATTTCACAGGTTGCTGAACAGATTAAATCTCGTCAGATTTCAGTGTGGATGTTCCCTGAAGGAACACGCAGCCGTGGTCGTGGTTTACTGCCATTTAAAACAGGTGCATTCCATGCAGCGATTGCGGCGGGTGTACCCATTGTTCCTGTCTGCGTTTCTACGACACAAAATAGAATCAGCTTGAATCGTTGGAATAATGGTCATGTGATTATTGAAATGTTAGATCCAATTGATACATCTAAATATTCTAAAGATCAGGTTCGTGAGCTGTCAGAATATTGCCATGACTTGATGGAAGCTAAAATTAAAGAATTAGATAAAGAAGTCGATGAGCTGAATAAACGCTAATCAAGTGTATTGAAGGTGGGGTGTTATTGAGAGCATCCCACCATTTTATCCCCGTTGTTATTTAACCCACCTGCAATTATCACCACTTGAATTTATTATATTTTAATTAGTGATACATATATTTTTAGAATTCTATGTCCTTTCGCGATATGATGGCTCGCAAATTTATCACAAGATAAATTATTGAATTCCAAATTGTGGTATCACCAGCACATACTTAAAAATACTCAGATAAGCCACTAATTTTTAATGGTTTATTAAAATAATTTGCTGGTTTTTATTTAGCGGAGAATCTATGTTATTCAGTCGTTGCCGATCATTGCTGATTAGCGGGTTGGCTGTGTGCTTATTACAGGTATCAACTCATGCGAGTGCAGAAGGAACGACCGCACTCCCTGTTCCACCCTTGTTAGAATCCCGTTCGGGACAGCCTCTCTTTTTAACATTACAAAAAATCCATTGGTCTTTTGATGGTAAATATTCGGCAGAAGTTTTAGGGATTAATGGCTCTTATCCAGGACCTACGATCCGCGTTAAAAAAGGGGATGATCTCAAACTTATTTATAGCAACAGGCTACCTGATGCGGTTTCGATGACTATTAGCGGATTACAAATACCGGGTACGCAAATTGGTGGTGCAGCAAGGCAAATTTCGCCAAATGCGGATTGGTCGCCAGTGATCCCTATTCGCCAAAATGCTGCAACGCTTTGGTATCATGCGAATACTCAAGGGAAAATGGGGCAGCAAGTCTACAATGGTCTACTGGGAATGTGGATTATTGATGATGATTCTACCAAAGAGCTACGTTTACCTAAGCATTACGGTGTCGATGATTTCCCTATTATTATTCAAGATAAGCGCTTAGATAATTTTGGAGCCCCTGAATATCACGTTGATGAAAATGGATTTCTTGGGGATACACTCGTGGTTAATGGGGTACAAGACCCTTATATTGAGGTTTCTCGTGGTTGGATACGTTTACGCTTATTGAATGCATCTAACTCTAGACGTTATGTCATGAAAATTAGTGATGGGCGTCCTTTTATCATGATTGGCTCTGATCAAGGATTATTAACGGTTCCCGCGAGTGTTCAAGAGTTGCCGCTTGCGCCGGGAGAACGTCGTGAAGTCTTGATTGATATGGCTAAAACTCAAGAGTTAACGATAACGGCAGGGGAGTCCGCATCGTTAATGGATCGCGTAAAAGGGTTATTTGAGCCTTCTAATAACTTAATCTCGACCAATGTGTTAACCATCAAAGCAACAGGATTAATGTCGCTGGTGACGGATGATGTTCCAAAACAATTAGTTTTGGATACAACGCAAATTACGTCGTCAATCACCAATCGTGAGATTCAATTGAATGATCCTGTGGGGATCAACGGTGCAAAATTAGATACCGTTCGTGTGGATATCACCTCTCGCCAAGGTAGCTGGGAGCGTTGGAATGTGAGTAGCCAACAGCCACAGGCGTTCCACATTGAAGGTGTTCGATTCAAAGTTATTAATTGTAACGGTCAACCCGCTCAACCCGATAATTTTGGTTGGAAAGACACAGTTTGGATTGATGGGCGTTGTGAGCTACTAGTTCAAATGATGCAACCATCATATAACCACTTCCCATTCTTGTTTTATAGCCAAAATTTAGAGAAAGCGGATTTAGGCTCCGCAGGGCAATTGGTCATTACACCAGAAGATAGTGCTAACTAATAAAAGATAATGCCCCATTATTTGGGGCTTTATCATTTTCAGCATTAACTTAACGCAACACGCACGCCAAAGGCGACAAGTACCACTCCGAGTACTTTATCCACATATTTTTGGACTTTAGCTAACCCTTTTCTGACAGGGGTGCTTTGAATCAATAAAACTAAAATCGGCCAATAAATCACTGCAAGACCCCAAATAATAAAGGCGAACCACAGCTTTTCTGAGAATGTAGAATCGACACTGAGTACTTGCGTAAAAATGGCTAAGAAGAATAAAGTGGCTTTAGGATTCAATACATTACATAAGAAGCCTTGCATAAAAGCCTTTTTAAACGTCACATGCTCATGTTGATTGGTAGTCAAATCAATGCGTTGGACTTTTTGTGGCATGAGGCTTTTTAGTCCAATCCAGATTAAATAGGCAGCACCAGCATACTTAAGAATATTAAATAGCCATGGCGTGGTGGTAATCAACACGGCAAGACCTGCCACGCAATAGGACATGTGAAGTGCAATGGCGACGATAATACCGAAGGCGGTCATCATAGCGGCAGAACGTTGGTAGCGTGCTGCGTTTTTGATAATTAAAAAGAAATCTGGACCGGGTGAAACCATGCCAAGGGCGGCAATCGTCGCGACCATGATACTGGTCTGATACATAATGTAATCTCTTTATTTTAGGTTGAACTAAACTGAGTAATAAGGGACTAAAAGCGTTGTAAAAATCGTTTAGTGCATTGACTTGATTCGTTCGAGTATAAGGGATTGCGTCGTATTTAAGGAAGATTAAATTTAGTCGACGTAGTATGTCTGTTTCCGTATAGTGTGCACAATTTTTATATTTTGTTTCTAAGGTGGTTAGATGAATATTAGCTTAATCGCAGCAATGGCGTTCGATCAGGTTATCGGCATGGAAAATGCGATGCCTTGGAATTTACCTGGTGATTTGGCGTGGTTTAAACGTCAAACATTGAATAAACCTGTGATTATGGGACGCGTGACTTATGAAGCGTTAGGCCGCCCTTTACCACAGCGTGTTAATATTGTTTTAAGTAGTCAAGCAGGGACTGAAACCGGTGTTATCTGGGTTAAATCCATTGAAGAAGCATTAGAAGCTGCGAAAGCAGTTGAAGGTGCCGATGAAATTATGGTGATTGGTGGTGGCAAGGTTTACCAGCAGTTTCTACCACTCGCCAATAAACTGTATTTGACCCATGTAGATGCGGAAGTGATTGGAGATACACATTTCCCTGCCTATGAACCCGATGAATGGGATTCTATTTTCACTGAGTATCACGAAGCAGACGAAGCGAATAGCCACGGTTTCTGCATTGAAGTTCTGACTCGTCGCGTCTAATCGTTGTTGGTCTAGTCAATAAAAATGGCACTGTTAGGTGCCATTTTACTATCTATCATTTTGGTATCTGAGAAAACACTTACTCTTTACGACGTTTTTGGTGAGATTTTTGTCTATGGAATGTTTTAGTTTCCCAGTGAAGCAGCGTTAAATCTCCTCCCCAGCAACAACCCGTATCCATTGCATACACATGCTCTGGTGTAAATTTACCTTCCAGTGATGCCCAATGACCAAAGAAAATTGAGTAATCTTCAGGGAATTGACTTGGTAGAGAAAACCACGGTTTTAAAGGCGCAGGGGCTTTAGCTGGGCTTTCTTTGCAGTCCATATCCAGCTGACCATTAGGAAAACAATAGCGCAGACGGGTAAGGGCATTCGTACTGTAGCGTAAACGTGCGAGCCCCATTAAGCTCTCAGACCAATTGTTTGGCATATCACCATACATCGAGTCAATAAAAAGTGGGTAGGCATCGCTAGATAAAACGGCTTCCACTTCTCGAGCACACATTTTGGCTGTTTCGAGATCCCACTGAGGAGTTATCCCTGCGTGGGTCATGACCATTTTTTGGTCTTCGTCGACTTGCAACAGTGGCTGGCGGCGTAACCAATTGATTAATTCATCAATATCAGGCGCATTCAGTAGCTCATCAAGATGGTCTTTGGGTTTATTACGGCTAATTTTGCAATAAATACCAATTAAGTGTAGGTCATGATTGCCAAGTACTAATCGTGCAGATGACCCTAAGCTTTTCACGTAGCGCAATACTTGCAGTGAATCGGGACCGCGGGCGACAAGATCACCTGTTAGCCATAATGTATCTTGCTGTGGATCGAAACTCACGCTATCAAGAAGTTCCCGCAGCTCACGATAACAACCGTGTATATCACCTACAATATATGTGGACATAATCAATTAATCAGTGTTGGGATGGCGAGACGAAATGCAGGAATATCAACATGGAAGTGATTTCCTTGGTCGCTCAGCATGACGTAATAGCCTTCCATCGTACCCATTGGTGTTTCTAATATTGCACCGCTGGTATAGCGATATTCCTTGCCCGGTAAAATCACGGGTTGTTCGCCAACCACGCCTTCACCTTGCACTTCAGTTTTACGGCCATCACTATTGGTAATGAGCCAATACCGGCTCATTAACTGTATCGGGACTCGCCCTACATTACGGATACAAATGGTATACGCAAAGACGAAACGGGCGATCTCAGGTTGGGATTGGCTTTCTATGTAGACACTTTGAACTTGGATGCTCACATTAGGATCATTCAGCATTGTGCCTCCTCAGATTCTCTATTCCGATAAATTACACAGATAGTTTGCCATCTTACAATAGTGCTCAACAGAGATATTTTCAGCGCGTGTACCTGGGTCGATACCCAACTCGGTTAACTGCTCAACACTGAATAAATCCCCAAGACTATTGCGGACAGTTTTACGACGTTGGTTAAATGCTTGAGTTGTAATACGGCTTAATACTTTAATATCCTTCACAGGGTATGGATTTTCCTTGTGAGGGATCAATCTTACTACTGCTGAATCCACTTTTGGTGGCGGGGCAAAAGCGGTTGGTGGAACTTCGAGCACAGGAACAACATTGCAGTAATATTGTGCCATAACACTTAAACGACCATAAGCTTTGCTCCCCGGACCTGCGACTAACCGGTTAACCACTTCCTTCTGTAACATGAAGTTCATGTCGGAAATTTGGTTGGTGAATGTAAACAGATGGAACATCAACGGGGTTGAGATGTTATAAGGCAAATTACCAAAGACACGTATTGGCTGTCCAGCTTGTTTTGCCAGTTCACCGAAGTCTACAGTCATCGCATCTTGTTGGATGATGGTCAGTTTATCTTTCAATTGAGGATGGACGTGCAGGCGAGCGGCGAGATCGCGGTCAAGCTCAACTACCGTCATTTTATCCATGCGGCTACCAACAGGCTCAGTTAATGCACCAAGACCGGGACCAATTTCTACAATGGCTTGTCCTGGTTGCGGGTGCATAGCATCCACAATACTGTCGATAATAAATTGGTCAGTTAAAAAGTTCTGCCCGAAACGTTTGCGGGCAAGGTGCCCCTGATGGACTCGATTATTCATGAATTCTTTTGTGTCATTTGGATAGCTAATTTCAATGCGGTGATAAAACTGCCCGCATCGGCTTGACCCGTACCTGCTAATTCAAGCGCTGTGCCGTGATCGACGGAAGTACGGATAAATGGCAGACCAAGGGTAATATTTACCGCTCTGCCGAAACCTTGGTATTTTAACACAGGTAGTCCCTGATCGTGATACATCGCCAATACAGCGTCTGCATCCTCTAAATACTTCGGTTGGAATAAGGTGTCTGCGGGTAACGGACCCATTAAGGTCATACCTTGTTTACGCAGTGTTTCTAGGGCTGGAATGAGGGTATCAATCTCTTCCGTTCCCATATGTCCGCCTTCTCCTGCATGCGGGTTAAGTCCACAAACATAAATATGCGGGTTTTCAATGCCAAACTTAGTTTGCAGATCATGATGCAAAATGGTGATGACTTCATGCAAGCTTTGCTGAGTTATCGCATCGGACACATCTTTTAACGGGAGGTGCGTGGTGGCTAAGGCAACACGTAGCTCTTGGGTTGCGAGCATCATCACAACGCGGTCACAGTGGCTTCTATCAGCAAAAAACTCAGTATGACCGCTGAATGGAATGCCTGCATCATTAATAATGCCTTTGTGAACCGGTCCCGTCACAATGGCAGAAAATTCGCCATTCAAACAACCATCACAGGCACGGGCTAAGGTTTCAGTGACGTATTCGCCATTACGAACATTCAGCTTTCCAGGCTCAGCAGGCACGTTCAACGAAACAGGAACAATGGAAAGGTGACTTGCCATGGACGATTGCGGCTGATCTGCATGATATTCGTGCAGAGTTAATGGCAAGTTGAGCATCTTAGCACGTTGAAGAAGTAAATCCGGATCGGCACAAGCGACTAATTCAACTGGCCATGCTTGTTGAGCCAGCTGAATCAGGAGATCCGGACCTACCCCGGCTGGTTCGCCGGGGGTGATGATAATGGGCTTATTTTGCTTGTTCATCATTAGATTGGCTTTGGCGACCATCGACGATATTCACATAAGCTGCTGCGCGCTGTTCTTGCATCCAAGTCTGCGCTTCTTCGTTAAACTTACGGTTGAACAGTAAACGGTACGCTTGATCTTTCTTCGCCGCATCAGTTTTATCGACACTACGAGTATCTTCTAATTGAATTAAGTGCCAGCCGAAACTTGAAGGAACAGGTTGGCTGATTTCGCCTTTTTTCAGTTTCATTAACGCATCACGGAATGCTGGGTCGTAAACATCTGGCATGTTCCAGCCTAACTCACCGCCTTTTAATGCGCTACCTGGGTCTTCAGAGTTCTCTTTAGCGGCTTCTTCAAATGAAATTCTACCGTTACGGATCTCTTGAGCCAGCTGAGTCAGTTTTTGTCTTGCTGTGGCATCATCCATAATTGGTGATGATTTCAGTAAGATATGACGCGCTTTAACTTCAGTGACGGAAATTGGCTGGTGAGTATCACCACTAACTTCATTTACACGTAAAATATGGAAGCCAACACCAGAGCGGATTGGACCGACGATGTCGCCTTTCTTCGCATTTTTTAGTTCATCAGAAAATACGACAGGCAGCTCTTGCAGACGTGACCAACCCATGTTTCCACCTTTCAGTGCTTGAGGGTCAGCAGAGTAAGCAATCGCTAATTTACCGAAATCAGAGCCTTTTTTCAGGTCAGTTAAGATTTTATCAACTAACGATTCTGCTTTTGATAACTGTTCAGGCGTTGGGTTCTCTGGCAGTGGGATCAGAATGTGACTTAAATTTACGCCTTTCTGAGCATTCATTTGAGAATCCATTTGCTCAGCTAATGCATCAACTTCCTGAGGCAAAATGGTGATACGGCGGCGAACTTCATTGTTACGCACTTCCGCTAATAGCATTTCTTTACGGATTTCGCTACGGTATTTGGCAATGTTAATGCCATCTGCCGTCAGGCGTTTTTCCATCTGAGGTAAGGTTAAATTGTTTTGGCGAGCAATATCCGCGATAGTCGCATTCACGGCTTCTTCAGGGATGTTAATCTGCATTTGGTTAGCCATCTGCAACATGATGTTATCCATAACCAAACGGTCGATGATTTGCTGGCGCAGGGTTTGATCATCAGGAACTTGTTGATTTGCATTACGTGCATTCAACTTCACTGTATTGATCATATTCTGGACGTCGCTTTCCAGTACAACTCCGTTGTTGACAACCGCAGCCACTTTATCCATTTGCTGTGGCGCAGCTAAACTTGCAGAGCTTGCGAACATCAGTCCCAGAATAAGCGTTCTCCAATTCTTCATAATGGTCCTATAAAATTGACTTTTATTCCGCATATGCGGGCTAATCGTGATCGTTATGTTGTTTGTTATCAGAAAGCACGTTGATAAGGAATAATACCTTGTTTCAACATCTCCTGACTACCTAAACTATGATTGTTATTTAGGCCTCTAAGTTCCACGTTGATTGACCATTTATTATCATATTCGCTGTTGAACTTCTCTTTTTGCCAACCCACAATCTTACGTTCATACCCTAAATTGACTGCCCAACAGCACGCATTGTATTGTAATCCGACGAGCTGGCTCGCTGATTGTTGCTGCTTGGTATCATAATAGTAAGAGCCCACAAAGCCCCAGTTGTCACTTAACGGCCAGCTAACCACGGTACCAACTTGTGAAATACCTTGTTGGTATTCAGGGAGTGTATAAGTATAGCCACCAGCGGTATCTTCACGACGGAACGTGGCTTGGATATAGTCACGGTCAACAAAGCGGTAATTCAGCTGAATCAGTCTATCGGCATCAAAGCGATATTCAGTAACCGCATTTCCCATGGTGACACTGCCGAGGCGACGGTCATATTGTAAACCACCACGAATACCCCAGTTTTCATCAATATGCCACATGGCATCGGTTGCCCACATTAATGAACCGGTATCACTCTTGTCATCAATTTTCAGATTTGAGTTACCTGCGCGAGGGCGTTCTAAATAGTAAATTTGCCCAACGGAGAAATTAAATTTCTCAGCTAAGTTTTCATCATAAATACGGGTGGTGACACCGGTGGTGAACTGGTTTGCAGAGGCAATACGGTCTAAGCCACTGTAAATACGATCACGGAACAGACCAGTATAGTCAGACTGTAAGAGTGCGGAGTCGTAGTTATTGATATTGTCCTGATCTTTGTACGGAATATATAAGTATTGGACGCGCGGTTCTAAGGTTTGAACAAAATCACTGCCTTGATATAGGTTGCGTTCAAAAACGACCTTTGCATCACTCTTGAACATTGGCAGTACGCGGGTGACATTTTTGTCTAAGCCGCTGTCTTGTCTTACATCAGGAATATCTTGGTCGTAATGGGTTGCCATTAATTTAATGCTGTTATTCATCTGAGCCCAGCCATTGGACAGCGGCATGCTGACTTCCGGCTCGATATGCAAACGCGTCGCATCTGGGTTATTTTCACCTACACTGGTAAAGCGGGCAGCTTGTGCATAGGTATGGAAATCCAACATACCGACGTTATTTTGATAATAGTTAAAATCGATTTGTGGCTCAGCTTTATATGCACGGCGGTTGGGGTCATCAACGAAGACTTGGAATTGTTTATGAGATACTTTCATATTCCAGTTTGTATCTGAATAGCCGACATTAAATTTTTGCGTGGCATAACCATCGGTGGTACTACCGTACTGAGAGCTAAAATCAGTAAAGTATTGGCGGTCACTTACCTTGGTATAATCTGCACCAAAGTTCCAGTGTTGAGCAAAGGTGCCTGAATGACGCCAGTAGAATAACCAACGGTCATCGCTGTCACGTGCATCTCGTTTACCATTCTCTTTATCTTTTATATAAGCACGGTCATGGTTGATAAAATCGAAAGCTATGGTGCCTGTACCAGGTGTAATTAAATAACGGAATTCGTTATTTAATTTAACGCCACGGTGAGTCATAAACTGTGGTGTGATAGTAGCATCGTAATTCGGGGCAATGTTCCAATAATACGGGAGTGTGAATTCCAGTCCGTCATTATTTGAATAGCTTCCCATCGGGATCAAGAAACCAGAACGACGTTTACTACCAATTGGTAGCTGCATATATGGACTATAAAATACAGGGACATCCGCAATACGGAAGCGTGCATGCCAAATCTCAGCCACTTCTTCTTCACGGTCAATAATGACTTCAGAGCCTGCAACGCTCCAGGTATTACTTCCCGGTAAACAGCTGGTGAAGGTTCCGTTTTCCATAATGGAATAGCGGTTTTCACCTCGCATTTTCATTTTTTTCGCTTCACCGCGACCCTGACGACCTACCATCATGTAGTTACCGTCATCAACATCAGTATTTTTGTTATCTAAATTCGACCATGCGGAAGGTCCCTTCAGGATAATCTGAGGGTCATCATAATGAACGTTACCCGTTGCCGTCACTTCACGAACAGGTTCTTCACCGTTTTTTTGGGTTTGCGTCAGTTTGACCTTATCTGCGGTGAGAGTTTGGTTACCCTGTTGAATATCAACATTGCCTGTATATTCGACAAAATTAGGGTATTCCCCAGTGGTAGCGTTAGCTTGAATTTTAATCGGTAAACTATTGGAGTCGCCAGTGACCAGCGGTTTGTCATAAACAGGCACCCCAAGCATACATTGTGCTGCAAGATCAGCATGTGCTTGCTGGCTATAAATAGCCGCCCATACCATGGTGGCGATTATTGTGGGATAACTTTTTTTCATCATTAAATAAGGAGTCCGTCAAATGGGCACAGTCGGCAAACGCTCAAAGACTATCTTAGCCAATCCGTTTTCGCCAGCATAATATCAAAACTGTGGCGTTCGTTGTTAGCAACTTGTTAGGCTCTTTATCGTTATGCACAAAAGCAGAATGGATAGTATGATAATGCAAAATTGCATTCTGAGCATTGAAGAATTGAGGGATATATGCACTATTGGGGTAAAATTATTGGGGTGATACTCGCTATTGTCTCCGGTTTAGGGTTTTGGGGAGCACTAGCAGGCTTACTCATTGGACACGGTTTTGATAAAGCCTCGGCTCAACGTAAGTTCGCCAGCTCCATCAATAAGCGCGATAGACAAATTATTTTCTTCGCGAGTACCTTCCAAATACTAGGGCATTTAACCAAGTCGAAAGGGCGTGTTACTGAGACAGACATTCAGTTAGCGTCGAATTTGATGGATAGAATGCAACTGCATGGGGAAACGCGTAAAGCGGCTCAGCAAGCCTTTAGAGAAGGGAAATCGCCAGAGTTTCCACTACGTGATGTTTTAAAGCAATTGCGTATGGCATGTTATGGTCGGCATGACCTAATTCAGATGTTTCTGGAAATTCAACTGCAAGCTGCTTTTGCCGATGGCTCATTGCATCCGAATGAAAAGAAAGTGCTGTTAATCATTGCAGAAGAGCTCGGCATTTCCCAAGTTCAGTTCGAACAGTTCTTGAGTATGATTCAAAGCGGTCGTCAGTTTGGTCATGGTTACTCTCAACAGCAGTCTGGGGGATACTATCAGCAAAATAATGGACCGACGCTGGAAGATGCTTGCAAAGTGCTTGGTGTCGCTGTGGATGATGAGCCGACAAAAATTAAGCGCGCATACCGTAAGCTGATGAGTGAACACTATCCGGATAAGCTGGTAGCAAAAGGGTTACCGCCGGAAATGATGGAGATAGCTAAGCAAAAAGCGCAGTCAATTCAAGCCGCTTATGATCTAGTCAAAAAAGAACGAGGCTTCAAATAATTTCCCCACTATATTTTGTACTTCGGTGTTATTGGCTTCGCAGGATTCCCTAGTTACGCAGTTATCTACGTGCCTAGGGATTTATTCAATCGGCATGACCTTGCGGTAGTCTGCGTGATTAGGGAAATTCGACGCGACAGTTAGAAGTCTGGCTGGCAAGTAAAATGCATTGGCGTACCATACTCTGGATGTGTGATATAGAGCTCCTGAGCATGTAATTGCAAACGTGGTGCCAATGCTAATGCTTCTTCATGAGCATAGAATCTATCCCCAAGGATTGGATGCCCCAGTGCCAACATGTGCACACGTAATTGATGCGAGCGCCCAGTAATGGGGGAAAGTTTAACTCGTGTGGCTTGCTCTTCATATTCCAGAACAAGGTATTCGGTTTGTGCCGATTTACCCGTTTCAAAACAGACTTTCTGCTTAGGGCGATTCGGCCAATCACAAATTAGTGGTAAATCCACCAAGCCTTCGGGCTTTTCTAAATGACCCCATACGCGCGCAACATAGTGTTTTTTGGGCTCACGCTCTCGAAATTGGCGTTTGAGTTCCCGCTCAGCGGCTTTGTGCAGCGCAACCACCATTACTCCGCTGGTTGCCATATCCAAACGGTGAACAGATTCAGCAGCAGGGTGATCTCGCTGAATACGGCTCATAATGCTGTCATGGTGCTCAGGGGCTTTCCCTGGCACTGAAAGCAGACCGCTAGGCTTGTTTACTACGATGATATGTTCATCTTGGTAAAGGACATATAGCCAAGGGTCTGTTGGCGGATTATAGGGTAACATTTTTTATCCTTCATTCTTCACGCTGTAGCGGTGTTGGCAGCTCTCAGCCACCCTAGTCACATACTTGAGTATGCTCCTAGGGATATCTTCATTTGCCGCCTAGCTACAACGCGAATAATTTTGGCTAATAATAGAGAGATAAAGTCAAAAGCCAAACTATAAATACCTACTTTTTATCCTTCACTCTTCACGCTGTAGCGGTGTTGGCTGCTATCAGCCAGCACCGCTAGTGCCGAGCTACATTCTCTACTGATGCGTGACAACCACGAGGCGAATAGCATCGAGGCGCCATGATGCTTGGTCGATATTAGTCATCAATTGGCGACGCTCTTCTTCGATAATGTCGAGTTCTTCATCACGGATATTCGGGTTAACCGCTTTCAGTGCTTCTAAACGTGACAGCTCAAGAGTTAGAGCTTTATCGGCCGCTTCTTTCGCATTCTCAATAATAGATTTAGCTTCTTTCTCAATCATTGGTTCAGAGAGTCGTAGCACTGAATGCACTTCGTTTTGTACCGCATTGACTAACTTGCTCGCCATATGACGGTTAATGGCATTTAATTGGCGGTTAAAGCTCTCGAATTCCACTTGTGAAGAGAGGTTATTACCTTTTAAATCAATTAATAAACGTACTGGCGTTGCGGGTAGGAAACGACTGATTTGCAGTTGTTTAGGGGCTTGAGCTTCAACCACATAAATCAATTCGGTCAGTAATGTACCGACTGGCAATGCTTTATTTTTCAAAACAGACACGGCACAGCTACCGGTATCACCCGATAACACTAAGTCCAAACCGTTACGAATAATTGGGTGCTCCCAACTAATAAACTGTGTATCTTCGCGCGAAAGAGCCTGCTCACGATCAAAGGTGATGGTGCAACCATCTTGTGGTAATCCTGGGAAATCAGGGACTAACATATGATCTGATGGCGTGAGGATAATTAAGTTATCGCTCTTATCTTCTTGATTGATGCCTACGATATCAAACAAGTTCAACGCAAAGTTGACTAACTCAGTTTCGTTATCTCCTTCGCCAATTTCTTCGGCTAGTTGATTACCCGCATCACCACCATTTGAGTGCATTTCCAGCAATCGGTCGCGACCTTGCTCTAACTGGGCTTTCAGTGCATCGTGTTCTTCACGGCAGTTTTTGATAAATTCATCAAACCCGTCAGTGATAGTTGGCTCTGCCATAAATTGCAGCAGTTGCTGATAGTATTTGTCGTAAATAGTACGACCCGTTGGGCAAGTATGCTCGAATGCATCTAACCCTTCGTGGTACCAGCGGATCAACACAGATTGCGCAGTATTTTCTAAGTACGGCACGTTGATGACGATATCGCGGCTTTGACCAATACGATCCAAACGCCCAATACGCTGCTCAAGTAGGTCAGGGTTGAATGGCAGATCAAACATCACTAATTGGTTAGCAAATTGGAAGTTACGGCCTTCGGAGCCAATTTCTGAACACAGTAAAACCTGTGCCCCCTCTTCTTGTGAAGCAAAGTAGGCAGCAGCTCGGTCACGCTCTAACAGCGATAAACCTTCGTGGAATACCGCGGCGCGGATCCCTTCACGTTCACGCAGAACTTGCTCAAGTTGCAATGCGGTGGCAGCTTTAGCACAGATAACCAGTACTTTTTCGTGGCGATTCGCGGTTAAGAAGCCCATCAGCCATTCAACACGTGGGTCAAAGTTCCACCAAGTGGCGTTTTCGCCTTCAAATTCTTGGTAGATTTGTTCTGGATACAGCATCTCTTTTGCGCGAGTTTCCACATCCTTTTTCGTGCCCATAATGCCAGCGACTTTGATTGCCGTTTGGTATTGAGTTGGCAGTGGCATTTTTAAAGAATGCAATTCACGGCGTGGGAAGCCTTTGACACCATTACGGGTGTTTCTAAATAACAGGCGGCTAGTACCGTGTCTGTCCATCAGCATGTGGATCAGTTCTTGGCGAGCGGCTTGGCTATCATCACCTTCAAGATTCGCAGCTTTCAGTAACGGCTCAATATCTTGTTCTTTAATGAGTTCGTTCAGTATATTTTGCTGATCGTTCGTTAATTTATCGCCAGACAGCAGCAGTGAAACCGCATCTGCGACAGGGCGATAGTTTTCTTGCTCAGCTAAAAATTCTTGGTAGTCGTGGAAACGGCTAGGATCGAGGAGGCGCAAACGCGCAAAGTGACTCTCTTGACCAAGCTGCTCAGGGGTTGCGGTTAATAGCAACACAGATGGAACATGTTCCGCTAACGTTTCAATGACTTGATATTCACGGCTTGGGGCGGTTTCGCTCCATTGCAGGTGATGAGCTTCATCAACCACCATCATATCCCAACCTGCGTCAACGAGTTGGTCAAAGCGCTGTTTATTACGGCGAACAAAATCCAAAGAACACAGCACTAACTGCTCAGTTTCAAATGGATTATCGCTATCATGTTGCGCTTCACTGTAGCGGCTATCATCAAATAGGGAAAAGCGTAAATTAAAGCGGCGCAGCATTTCGACTAGCCATTGGTGCTGCAAGCTATCCGGTACAATCACTAAGACGCGCTCAGCACGACCCGCCATCAATTGTTGATGGATAATCATACCCGCTTCGATTGTTTTTCCTAAGCCCACTTCGTCTGCCAGTAAAACGCGCGGATGATGACGTTTACCTACTTCGTTAGCAATATGCAGCTGATGAGGGATTAAACTTGCGCGGATACCACGTAAGCCAGTGGCTTGGTGTTTAACTTGTTCGCTTTGGAATTTACGTGCGCGAAAACGCAGAGCGAAGCGATCCATACGATCGATTTGACCCGCGAACAGCCTGTCTTGTGGCTTATTAAACGTCAATTTGCTATCGAGGAAAACTTCTCGCAAACTGACATCCGCTTCTTGGGTGTCTAAGCGCGTTCCGGTATAGGTCAGTAACCCTTTGTCTTCTTGAATACTTTCAACTTGTAGCTGCCAACCTTCGTGACTGGTGATGGTATCACCTTCGTTGAACATCACTCGGGTGATGGGTGCATCACTTCGTGAATACAGTCTGTTTTCCCCTGTTGCAGGGAAAAGCAACGTCACCATACGGGCATCAATAGCCACGACGGCGCCTAACCCAAGTTCGCTTTCTGTGTCGCTGATCCAGCGTTGACCAAGAGTAAATGGCATAGGTTTAATTTAATTCCATAATTTTGATTGTTTATTTTTAGATGTTTAAGACAACTAATCGGTGTCTTTGCCCAGTGTTGATATAACGGTTATATACCAAGGGTGATGCGAAATTTTTTAATCGTTTTGCCGTTTGGCAATTATAGCTCTTTTCTCTTTCGAGTCGCGTTGCTCGAATTATGATGAGTATAGCCGATTTTCTCGCCAAGCTGTGCGTATAACAGGTCGAGATATCAAAGGGGCGTTATATTAATTCAACATTCGCTTATCGTCACCTGTTAAAAATGCGGCAATTGTAATAAGAATTGTACAATTCTCGCTGCTCGTTAGGCTTTAAAACAAAAGATTAATTTGCCCTGTCAAAATGGTATCGAAATCATCTTGCAGAAAAGGGAGAATCCCATCGGCGATAGGCTTGATTTGTTTGAGAATATAGTGCTCATAATCGGGTTTAGCCGTCACAGTTTCAAGCGGTTCAGGACCCGCTTGGGTAATAATGTAGCTGATCCAACCCCCATTTTGATACTGCAAAGGGCGCTGTAATTTTAAATTGTATTCATCCGCCTGTCGTGCAGCTCTTACGTGAGGGGGAACATTACGCTGATAATCGGACAATTTACGACGCAGGCGTTTACGATAAATCAAGCGATTGTCATATTCTCCAGAACGAATGGCACGAATATAATCGTTAATAAACTCTCGATAAGGCTGACGATAAAAAATACGGGTATACAACTCTTTTTGGAAATTTTGAGCGAGAGGCGTCCAATCAGAGCGGATAGTCTCTAACCCTTTAAAAACCATGGTATCTTGGCTTAAACCTGCATAGCGTTTTTTACTGCCTTGGTCGGTTCCGCGGATCGTTGGCATCAAAAAGCGTCGATAGTGGGTTTCATATTCAAGTTCGAGAACACCATCGAGTTGCCACTCTTCTTTAAGATGTTGTTTCCACCAATTATTAACATGATCTCGCAATTGATAACCGACTTTTTGCGCTTGTTCATCTGTGTGAGGATCCCTTAGCCAAACAAAGGTGGAATCTGTATCCCCATAGATTACCTGATAGCCTTGAGATTCAATTAATTGCTTCGTAATGCGCATGATTTCATGACCACGCATCGTAATTGAAGCGGTTAATCTAGGATCAAAAAAGCGACATCCATCGGCACCTAAAACCCCTGCAAATGCATTCATAATGATTTTGAGTGCTTGGGATAGAGGGGCATTTTTTTGTTGTTTAGCTTTATCTCGACCTTGCCAAATATGGCTGACAATATCAGGTAAACAGTGTGTAGTGCGGGAAAACCATGCCCCACGAAATCCTTCAACAGAATGCTCAGGTTCAGGATGAGCCAGCCCTTCAATCATGCCTGCAGGGTCAATCAAAAAGGTGCGAATAATTGAGGGATATAGGCTTTTATAATCAAGCACCAAAACAGAGTCATACAAACCAGGTTGGGAGTCCATGACAAATCCGCCGGGATTGAGCTGAAATTTTTGCTCAGAGAGCGTAGGGGCAACAAACCCTAAGCGGTGTAGCCGAGGAATATATAAATGGGAAAAGGCGGCGACTGAGCCTCCCATGCGATCGGCGGCGAGCCCTGTGACTGTAGAGCGTTCTTGCAAGAATGCCATTAAATCGGTTTTCTCAAAGATGCGATGCACCAAAATACAGTCTTGAATATTGTAATGGGCGAGGGCGGGTTTATCGTGAGCAAAGCGGCGGTTAATTTCATCCATCCGATCATAGGGAGTATCAATTGCCTTTCCTTCACCAAGCAATTGCTGGGCAACGGATTCCAAACTGAATGAACTGAAACTCCATGTTGCCGATTTTAACGCATCAATACCATCAATAATTAAGCGACCTTCAGCGGAGGCAAAAAACACCCCTTGCTTAAAACCGTGTTCTCGCCATTCAAGCTTTTTCCCTTGCCGAGCTAATAAAAGTGGAATGCCATAACGCTCTGCGTGTTTTTGTAACACTTGCAAATCAAATTGAATTAAATTCCAACCGATAATGGCGTCAGGATCATATTGCTGAATCCAGTCGTTTAATTGTTCGAGTAACTGAGGGCGACTGTTTGCGTACACTAGCCGATGTTCATTGTTGAGGGCTGGACCTTGTTCAGGCCCCAGCATAAACACGACATTATCACCACAGCCAGCTAACCCAATTGAGTAAAGCTCCCCATGCTGGCTAGTTTCAATATCAAGGGAGACAGCGCGTAATGTTGGTCGATAACCGTCACAAGGTTTAAGTTGATATTTTCCTTGATGATTTCGAGAAAACCACACGGGAGCGGTAATAAAGCGCTCCATTAAATAACGTTCACAAGGGCGAATATCAGTTTCTAATAACTCGACACCTAGCGCTTGGCAATTTTTGTCCAAATTTTGTAACTGGCGATATTGCTGACAGTAAATGGCATACACTTTTTCGCGTTTAAAATCCCGAAGCTCAACGGGGCGATAGCTAATATCAGCTTGCCCTTCAAATAAATGGCGTACAAGGGGCAGTTTAGATTCGGGTAAAAAACCGACGGCTTGTTGATAAGGAACAATGACTTTTTGCGGTTGATTATCGGTAAGTAGCCAATAGCTGACCTCGATACCGTAGCGGGTATCTCGCCAATGGCGGCTAAGAATAAAGCCTTTTTCAGCGGGGGCATTGGATGGAGGCATAAAGGAAACTCGCGTAAATAATCTGCAATTAATATACGCGAATAGTGGGGATTTATACAGTATTATTTATCGAGATAATTAGAAATACCTAATAATGCAGAAGCATCGGTTTTGCCTTGTAACAGTGTTTCGGTATCGCCGTCATACACAATTGCGCCATCGGCAATCACTAAGCTACGAGGGGCGATTTGTAGCGAGTCTTCAATACTATGAGAGACCATCAATAACGTGATGGATTTATTAACGCAAATGTCATTGAGTAATTGCAGCATTTCATTGCGTAAAGCGGGATCTAAGGCAGAAAATGGCTCATCTAACAATAAAATAGGTTGGTTGCGAATTAAACAGCGAGCAAGCGCTGCACGTTGACGTTGACCACCCGATAACTGCGCCGGTGTTCTATCCAAACATTCAGTTAAGCTGACGTGTTGTGCCATCTGTTCAACTTCAGTCATTTGCAGTTGATTAAGGCGCAAACTAGGTTGTAAGCCTAGCCCAATATTTTGCCTAACCGTGAGGTGGGCAAAGAGATTATTTTCTTGGAATAGCATGGAGACAGGGCGCTTCGCAGGGGGTGTCAAAGTATGATTTTCGCCATTTAACGTGATAGTGCCGTGGCGAGGATACTGAAATCCACTAATTAGGCTAAGTAGGGTACTCTTGCCTGCGCCGCTCGGTCCCATGATCGCGACTCTTTCCCCTGAAGCGACTATGAAATCAAAGTGCATGTTCAGACTATCGTATTGATAATCTAGGTTTTTTAATTCAATCATGAGTCTTTCCCGATAATCTCTCAAGTAAGCTGAACAGGCAAAAACAAAGTAACAGCAATAGCATCGCGGTGACAGCACCGTCATGAGTACGATAAGCGCCTATTTGCTGATAAAGATAGTAAGGTAGAGTGCGAAACGCTTCATTACCAAACAGGGCGACGACGCCAAAATCCCCGATTGAAATAACACAAGCAAACGCTAATGCTTGAGCGATAGGTTTACGTAGCGCGCGTAACTCAATAATTTTAAATCGGTTAAAGCCTGTAATTTCCAAAGATTGACACAATGGATTATAACGTTGAGCCAAATCCCGCATAGGGTTATCAAGCACTTTTAGGGCATAAGGGATCGCAAGTAAGGCATTTGTCATGATCACGAGCGGATAAGGAGTCTCAGGGATACCAATGGTTTCATTGAAAAAAATGAAAAAGCCAGTTGCCAGAACAATCCCAGGCATCGCGAGAATGATGAGACCGCTGAGTTCAATCGCTTGTCCAAGTTTTAGCGCATTTCTCAGTCGTAGTTCTCGGCTACTCCAAAGCAGCATTAGCGTGAGGATGACACATATCACTCCTGCGAAAAGTGCGATAAACAGTGATGTTGATGTTGCTTGCCATAAGGCTGATTGCTGGAGGACGTCCAGTAGTTGACTATTTAGTCCATCGACAATAACCGCTAATAAGGGCGGGATTAATAGGAGGAGGGCGGCAGCAATCACAAGCAAATCGCGCAAGCGACGAAATAGGTTATCGGCAGGGTCAAACCACTGATTTTGATGACTAAAGCCAATTGAGAATGCATGATTAATGTGCTGGCAAATTAACATTAAGCCCACGCAGCAGCCAAGCTGAATCAAGGCGAGCAATGTGGCTCGTCCTAAATCAAAGTCATAGCTAAGCGCTTGATAAATCGCTAACTCGATAGTTGTCGCTGCTGGACCGCCTCCCAAAGCAAGTACTGTCGCAAAACTGGCAAAGCACAACATAAAAATTAAGGCGCCAGTCGGTAACATCTGGCGGCGCAAATAGGGCCATTCCAAAATAGCGAATTGTTGCCACTCATTAAATCCAAGTTGAGCTGCGCTTTGTCGTTGCTCAATAGCAATATTTTCAAGCGATTGTAATAGCATTCGGGTGGCGAGTGGCATATTGAAAAAGATATGAGCCAACAAAATGCCACGTAATCCATAAGGCGAGAATTGGTATTCCAATCCTAGCCATTGGCACAGTTTTGCAAGCCATCCGGTTTGCCCATATACCGATAAAATACCAAAAACAGCCACCAATACGGGTAAAACGAGAGTCATAGCGCATAGGCGGAGGAAGAGCGTTCGTCCCCAGAACCGCCGGCGGTAAAGGGCTCTTGCAAGAAAAATAGCGGGAATAATGGAAAAAATCGCGGAAAGCAGTGCCTGCCAAAACGTAAAACCGATGACATGCCAGAGGTAATCATCTTCAACGATTTCTTTGAGCGAAATTTCAGGTGCGAAAAACCACAGAGCCCCAAATGCGAGCAATGCAACGACAAGCAATAAACCGGAGGCAAGCGCCCCCGGTAATAAAGTTAAGTTGATTAACGACTGACGGCGGTTTGCCATAAACGAGTCCATGCTTGACGTTCTTTAGCCACTTCTTGAGCACTAAATTGCAATGATTTTTTCGGTAATGGCAACACGTTATACACTTCAGGTAGCGGTATATCGATCACCGGATACATCCAGTTAGTTGTGGGTAATGTGTTTTGGAATTCTGGCGTTAACATAAACTGTAAAAACTGCTTTGCGAGCTCAGGCTGCGGGCTGTGCTTCAATCTAGCTGCTACCTCGACTTGCATATAATGCCCTTCATCAAACAGAGCCGCAGCGTAGTTATCTTTCTTATCATTCAGAATCTGGTAGCCTGGAGAGGCGGTATAGCTAAGAACAAAATCACCTTCGCCTTTCAAGAATAATCCATAAGATTCACTCCAGCCTTTCGTGACCGTGAGCGTTTTGTCTGCCATTTTTTTCCATGCATCGGCAGATTTTTCACCGTAGATTTTTTCAACCCACAGCATTAACCCTAAGCCAGGGGTGCTGGTGCGAGGATCTTGATAAATGATTTTCCAATTATTTTTGCTATCAAGCAGCTCATTCATGCTTTTCGGTGGCTGCTTAATTTTATTGGTATCGTAGATGAACGCGAAGTAGCCATAGTCGTAAGGAATGAATGTTTTGCTATTCCATTCGATAGGTAATTTGAGGGCATCAGTTTTGATATCTGCAGCGGCGAATAATCCTGTTTTTTCTGCGGAATCAAGCAAGTTGTTATCTAAACCTAAGATAACGTCAGCTTTGCTTTTAGCACCTTCCATACGCAGGCGGTTGAGTAGCGCAACACCATCACCTAATGAAACTAATTTCAATTCACAATCACATTGGGCTTCGAAATTCTTTTTAATTTGTGGACCTGGACCCCACTCAGCGGCAAAAGAATCATAGGTATAGACAGTCAGCGTTGGTTTCTCGGCTGAGGCTAACGTTGCAAAACTTAAGGTGGTTAATGCAATGATAGAGGTAAATAGCTTATTTTTAGTCATTGTAATTCCTGCGTAAATCATAAAAAACACACAGGATTTGAGGGGGGACCGATACAATAATTTGTAGACGGCAGCTCAAATCCCTACGCCGGTATTAGCCGGATCAGGTTCTACGGGTTATTTCTCAGCCCAAATTGGCACCCCGTTGAGACGCAGACTATTGTAGTTACTTCAGACATATCTGCAAACTGTATTGATATAGGTTTACCAGTTTAGGTATGTGTGAAACAATTAGGCATCTTTCAAATTTGGTTATTGAGGTAGTCTAGTGATCGATGATGATGGCTACCGCCCGAATGTAGGAATTGTAATTTGTAATCGGCAAGGTCAAGTCTTATGGGCTCGCCGTTATGGTCAGCATTCTTGGCAATTTCCTCAAGGTGGGATTAACCCTGGGGAATCGCCAGAACAAGCGATGTATCGTGAGTTATACGAGGAAGTCGGACTACAGCGTAAAGATGTCAGGTTACTTGCATCTACCCGTAATTGGTTACGCTACAAATTACCTAAGCGTTTGGTGCGTTGGGATACAAAACCTGTTTGTATTGGACAGAAACAACGTTGGTTTTTACTTCAACTCCAATGTAATGACGCCGATATAAATGTGCAGCGCAGTAAATCGCCAGAATTTGACGGCTGGCGGTGGGTCAGTTATTGGTATCCTGTTAGGCAAGTGGTTTCTTTTAAACGCGAAGTTTATCGGCGTGTTATGAAGGAATTCGCCCCCGTGGTTATGCCTTTGCAGGAACAAAAATTACCACAACGACCTGTTTTTAATAATCGTAGGCGCGGAGTCAAATAAGCCTATGTTGACGCGTTTACGTGACATTGTCGAAAAGGTCGCGATGGCGACCAGCTTGACCCAAGCGCTTGAAGTTTTGGTCAATGAAACCTGCAAAGCGATGCGCACAGATGTGTGCTCGATTTATTTAGCAGATCATCCTCGTCAATGTTATTACCTAATGGCAACCCGCGGGCTGAAAAAGCCTAGCGGGATTGCTATTCGTCTAGGATTTGACGAAGGGGTTGTTGGCGCTGTCGGTCGACAATCTGAAATGCTGAATCTCGCGGACATTCGTGAACACCCTCAATTCAAATATCTCCCTCAAATTAAAGAAGAGCAGCTCAAGGCATTTCTTGGTGTGCCTGTGGTTTATCGACGTCAGCTACTGGGTGTGCTGGTCGTTCAGCAACGAGAAAAGCGGTTATTTAACGAAACCGAAGAGTCCTTTATGGTGACGCTATCTATGCAGTTAGCGGTGATTTTATCTCAAGCACAGACCAAAGGTATTTTTGGACAATATCGTCAAAATCGCCTCAAGGCCATCCCTGTTTCTCAAGGAATTTCAATGGCATATGGTTGGCAAGATACTTCCCAGCCATCTTTAGATAGCATATGCCAAGCCACCACATTAAATATTGATGAAGAACGCCAGCGTTTGGTTGTTGCACTGGAAAGTGCCGCTGCGGAATTTCGCCGGATCAGCAAACGTTTTATGGCAAGTTCATCCAAAGAGAGCGCTGCCATTTTTGATCTGTATAACCACTTGCTTAGCGATCCCCAACTGAAAAAACGATTGTTTATGGCGATCAATCAAGGCGCAGTGGCAGAGTGGGCCGTCAAAACAGTTATCGAAGATTATGCCTTGCAGTTCTCTCGCCTGAGAGATCTTTATTTAAGAGAGCGCGGCTCGGATCTTCGGACGTTAGGGCAGCGTTTATTGTTTCATCTGGATGACTCTCAGACTCCCACTAGTCAATGGCCAGATCGTTTTATTTTGGTTGCGGATGAGCTGAGTGCCAGTGTTCTTGCTGAGTTACCGCTTGAGCAATTGGCAGGAGTGATTGTTCGCGATGGTGCAACACATTCACACTCGGCGATTTTGATCCGCGCAATGGGGATCCCAGCCATTATGGGGGCGGATATTGAGCCTTCGTTATTACACAATCGTCATCTGATTTTGGATGGGTATCGTGGTGAAGTATTTATTGAACCTGAAAATTTTATCGCTCAGGAATATCAGCAAATCATCGAAGAAGAAAATGACCTTAGCCGATTAGCGGAAGGAACACTTTCCCAAGACGCCATACTGAAAAATGGCGAGCATGTGGATATTTGCCTTAATGCTGGGCTGAGTCCGCGTTATGAACAACAAATTCATGATGGTGTTGACGGAGTCGGGTTATACCGTACTGAGCTGCCATTTATGCTGCACAATGGCTTTCCCTCAGAAGATGAGCAGAAGCAGTTATATCGTGAAGTATTGCAACTGTTTTCAACCAAACCGGTTGTGCTAAGAACGTTGGACATTGGGGCGGACAAACAGCTGCCGTATATGCCGATTAGTGAAGAGAATCCATGTTTAGGCTGGCGTGGGATCCGAGTGATGTTGGATCAACCTGAGATATTTTTGATCCAGTTACGAGCTATGTTGCGAGCGAACCAAGATACGGGGAATTTGCGTATTTTGCTGCCGATGATCACCAGCATTAATGAGGTGGATGAAGCGATTGGCTTGATTAATCGCGCCCGAAATGAAGTCAGCCAACAGCTTGGTAAACCAATTAATTTACCGCCAATAGGCGTCATGCTGGAAGTACCTTCGTTATTGTTTTTGCTGCCAGAGCTAAAACAACGTGTTGATTTTATTTCTATTGGTACCAATGACTTTACACAATATTTACTTGCAGTTGACCGTAATAACACTCATGTAGCGGCACTCTATGATAACCTGCACCCTGCGGTGGTTCGCTTTTTATCCCTGGTTCATACCGAATGTCAGCGTATTGGTTTACCAATCAGTGTGTGCGGTGAAATGGCGGGTCAACCATTAAGCGCGATGGTGCTAATGGCTTTAGGCTATCGAAGTTTAAGTATGAGTGGGCGTAGTGTGCCTCGCATGAAGTATTTAATTCGCCAGCTTGATCCTCTATTGATGTCTGAATTAGTACCTGAACTGCTTTCGGCAGAAACGAGTGAAAATGTCCGACACAAAATCAGTGAGTTCATGGAAAAAAATGGACTCGGTGGGTTTGTGCGTGGCGGGATCTAATTTGATCTTCTATGTTATTAATATGTAATTATATGCTGACAATAACCTCGTGTTATTATGCGGCATAATTTTTGAATCAATTATTTTAAAGTGGGGAACGATGAGTAACAGCTACTTAGCATTTCCGGAAATTGATCCCGTTATGTTTTCGATTGGACCAGTTTCTCTACATTGGTATGGTTTTATGTACCTTGTGGGGTTCGTTTTTGCGTTATGGCTAGCAGGGCGTAGAGCGGCTAAGCCAAATAGCGGCTGGACAAAAAATGAAGTCGAAAACCTCCTGTATATTGGCTTTGTCGGTGTATTTGTTGGTGGGCGATTAGGCTATGTTTTCTTCTATAATTTACCTGTTTTCTTAGCTGACCCATTGTACCTATTCAAAGTGTGGGATGGGGGAATGTCCTTCCATGGTGGCTTGATCGGCGTTATCTGTGCCATGATGTTGTTTGCCTATCGCACTAAACGACGCTTTTTACAAGTGTCTGATTTCGTTGCACCTTTAATTCCCTTTGGTCTTGGAATGGGGCGTATCGGTAACTTTATTAATGGTGAATTATGGGGACGCGTCACATTAGATACACCATGGGCGTTTTTATTCCCTCATTCAAGAAGTGAAGATATTCAGCTTGCGGCACAAGATCCATCCCTGTTACCTATTCTTGAGCAATATGGCGTGTTACCAAGACACCCATCTCAGCTGTATGAAATGTTTTTAGAAGGCATCGTTTTATTCCTGATTTTGAATTTATTTGTTCGTAAGCCTCGCCCAATGGGAAGCGTATCGGGCTTATTCCTTATTGGCTATGGTGCATTCCGTATCATTGTGGAATTCTTCAGACAACCGGATGCGCAGTTAGGGCTATTTGGCGGCATCAGTATGGGGCAAATACTCTCAATTCCGATGATTCTTATCGGTGTATTGATGATTATTTGGGCTTATAAATATGGTAAAAATATTCCTGCCCATAAGCCCGCTAAGAACGCAGACAGTAAGTAAATCAAGTCAATATAGGTTTGTGTTATTACTGATGTTTTATAGCACAAACCACCTGTATTTTTGAGTAAGAGAGCCACTATGAAGCAGTATCTTGAATTATGCCAACGTATTCTCGATGAAGGTCAATGGGTTGAAAACAAGCGCACAAATGTTCGCTGTTTAACCGTTATTAATGCTGATCTCGAATATGATGTAGGTAACAATCAATTTCCTCTAATTACGACCCGCAAAAGCTTTTATAAAGCCGCTATTGCTGAATTATTAGGGTACTTACGTGGCTATGATAACGCGGCACAATTTCGTGAAATTGGTTGTAATACATGGAATGCCAATGCGAATGAAAGCCAAGCATGGTTAGATAATCCGCACCGCAAAGGCGAAGATGACATGGGGCGCGTTTATGGTGTCCAAGGTCGTTCATGGCAACGTCCCGATGGTTCTCATCTTGACCAATTAAAGAAAGTCGTTAATAACCTGAAAAATGGCATTGATGACCGTGCGGAAATTATTACTTTCTATAACCCTGGCGAATTCGAAATGGGCTGCTTACGTCCATGTATGCATACCCATACCTTTTCACTGCTTGGCGATACATTGCATTTAACTTCATACCAACGTAGCTGCGATGTTCCCCTTGGACTCAATTTTAATCAGGTGCAATGTTTTGTCTTGTTGGCGCTAATGGCGCGTATTACGGGTCATAAAGCAGGTAAGGCTTACCATAAAATTGTGAATGCTCATATTTATGAAAATCAGCTACCTTTAATGCGTGATGTCCAATTAACGCGTGAGCCATACCCATCTCCAAATTTAACGATTAATTCTGAAATTAAAACCTTAGAAGATATTGAAACGTGGGTAACAACGGATGACTTCACTTTGGAAGGTTATCAGTGTCACGAAGCCATTAAATATCCATTTACGGTTTAATTAGTATTGATTAGTTGATATGAAGGCATAGGCATTTCACATTGCTTATGCCTTCATTGTCTTCATTACCTGCCTACGTAATTACTCTTGAATTCTCTACCTCTCATCTTTTTGCTTTGCCATTTGTTCAACTACTTTCCAGCATCATTCTTTTTTTCGTGAGCTATTTTTTTGCCCCTTTATTTATTATTCAAAGTGGTATCCAGAAAGTACGAGAGAAAATGTAACCATTACATTTTTCTGGAAAGCGCTACGAAAAATAGGCGATGAAGATTGTTGTCCTATGATATTTCCGGTCATGCTTATCTCTGGGGCTAGATAGGTTGCTATCAGAAGGGAAAGATAAACCAGATGAATTTGATAAATAAAACGACGAAGTGGTTGAAGAAAAAAAAGGATGAACAGGGATTCACGTTAATTGAAATGTTAGTTGTACTGTTTCTTTGTTCAATCGTGGGGTTACCTGCATTTTATCAATGGCAACAACAAGTGAAGCGGTTACAGCTTATTGATGCTGCGAGGCAAACCGCAGAATTTATCTACAGTAACTTAATGGAAGGGATTTATCTCAATCAACATCGAATTATGTCGGTTAGTTCCACATTAACGAGCTGGAATTTAAAGGTCGCTAATGTGGATACACTACAGAAAATAAGCCAATTTAGTGGTGATAAATTCGATGGTATTGAACTTAAGCATGCGTCTAGACAATCGATTCATTTATACGGTAAGCAAGGAACCAGCAGCCCTTTTCAAATAGCGCTCAGTAATCAAAGTGACCAAATATCAGTGATAGTTTCATCTGCTGGACGAGTACGTAGTTGTAGCAAACAAGCATTAGCAGGCGTACCTAAATGTTAATACGCGCTAGAGAGAATAAAAGGGAAAAAGGGTTCTCACTATTGGAGTCTTTGGTCGCAATGCTGGTCGGCTGTTTAGTGTGTATAGCTGCAATGAATACGATCCCCGTGCTATTTAAGCAACTATTTCAGGCGTTTTTCCAATACCAATTAGATAGGGAGGTGAGACAGGTACTGATTAATATAGAAAAGGATTTTCGCCGAATTGGTCATTGTAGCCAGTCTCTCTCTAAGCCTCGCTGCGAAGGTAAGGCAATCACTATCAGCGCCAAGTTTTTAAGTCACCAAATGAACTCCTGCATTATTTTTGCCTATGACCAAGACTTATCAGGGAGTTGGGTTGTCGGGCAAGAAAAGACATTACATTCAGATTTTTTTGGATTTAGGCTTAACAATAATAAGCTTGAATCTAATCGTAACGTCACAAGCTGTGACGGAACTCGTTGGCAGTCCTTATTTGATCCTTCTATTGTTAAAGTTAATAAGCTTAATTTTAATTGGCAGCCAGCTGTGCACATGTTAGAGACGCATATCAATTTAGAAAGCCTTTTATTGCCAAGTAAAACATTTAATTACCGCTCTACCGTGATGTTAAGGAATATGCCATGAAGTGGAAGATAGCGGAGCAAGGTAATATTGCTTTAGTGATGGTGATGGTTTTAATGAGTATAGGGCTCATACTATTAAAAGCGTTACATTACTACCAAACACGGGCTAGCTATGAACTGAGCCGAGAAGAAAAATATTATCAATCGTTTAATTTAGCAGAATCTGCTTTGGCGTGGGGGCTCACTCAACATTGGGTGCTGAAGACAGATAAATCAGGTTCTTGGGTATGTCAAAAAGAACAGAATCAAGGGTGGGTGAGTTGTCTTAAATATTATAAAAACAATCAATTCATTTTATCGGGAACCGGTGAGTTACTGCCTAACAAGTCGTTAACGGTATATCGTTGGGTAATACCGATATGGAATGAAGGGCGTCTACAAGCACGAGAAAATGGGTGGATAGATTATTGCCCTGTCGCCATTAAAGGATTTTGTCAATGAAGAATTCACAGCAAGGATTTGCGCTGGTAGAGTCGATGATAGCGGTGGTTGTTTTTGCTATCTTACTCATAGCTCTGTTAAACTACAGTCAATATATCGCTTTGAATTTTAATCAAATATCTCAAAGTGCAAAGGCAGTCAGGTCTCTACATGGAACATTAGAAAAAACAGTATCTTCCCATAACGCTATTCCATTAAAAGTAGAGCCATGGGCTCATGATTTACAGAATCGAGAACAGCAGATAGAAATTGTATATTCTGCCAATGTTGGGAGCTGTGCTGAATCTAAGGTGTCCTTGTCAGCGGGCAATAAACGGCATTCGATAAGTCGCTGGCAATGCGCAAAAGGAGAGAGTCATGTTTCAGGTTTATCATTCTAACCAATTAGATCTTCTTAAAGAGCTAATTGCACACTTAATGGAGAATGATCCACTCACACATCCTTTTGAGCAAGAAATTGTGTTAGTTCAAAGCCCTGGAATGTCTCAGTGGTTACAAATAGAAC
Organism: Providencia sp. PROV033; assembly: GCF_028484855.1. Lineage (NCBI taxonomy): Bacteria > Pseudomonadati > Pseudomonadota > Gammaproteobacteria > Enterobacterales > Morganellaceae > Providencia > Providencia sp. PROV033. The sequence goes on from NZ_JAMPSW010000001.1 coordinate 62,867, forward strand.
TTGCTAAGCGTTTTGGGATAGCCGCTAACATAAACTACCCATTACCAGCGACGTTTATTTGGGATATGTTCCGTCGAGTTCTTCCAGATATTCCTAAGGAAAGTGCTTATACCAAGCAAGCGATGACGTGGAAATTAATGACTATTTTGCCAACAGTTATTAATGAAGCTGAATTTGAGCCTTTACGTCATTATCTTAATGACGACTCAGATAAGCGTAAATTACATCAATTATCAGGACGAATTGCTGACTTATTTGACCAGTATTTGGTCTATCGACCAGAGTGGATTTCTCACTGGCAGCGTAATGAACTAATTGAAGGATTAAGCTCAAATCAATTATGGCAAAAAAGATTATGGCTCTGCTTGGTCGAGTATACAGCGCAACTTGGTCAGTCGCCTTGGCACCGTGCAAATCTATACCAGAGCTTTATTGATAAGCTGCGGGAATCACCAGAGTTGGCTAAAAACTTACCCACTCGCTTATTTATCTGTGGTATTTCTTCTTTACCACCAGTGTACCTACAAGCGCTTAATGCTATTGCGGAACATACGGATATTCACTTAATGTTTACCAACCCATGTCGCTATTATTGGGGTGATATTCAAAGCAGTGCCTTTTTGGCGAGATTGCAACAACGAAAATTGCGCCATTATTTAGATAAATATGAAATATCTCGTTTTAAAATTGAGGAGCATGCCGCTAATTTATTTAATGCTGATGGCGAGCAAAATATTGCGAATCCATTACTGGCATCATGGGGTAAGCTTGGGCGTGACAACCTGTATTTTATTTCTCAAATTGACGCCACAAATGAAGTTTCTGCTTTTGTAGAGAATGGGAGAAATAATCTCCTTGAAAATTTACAGCAAGATATTCTAGATCTTGAAAATCACGCGCAATTAGGCGCGACATTAGAAGAGTACGAAAGTAGTCAGCATAAGCGACCGCTTAATCAATTAGACCAATCAGTGACATTCCATTCATGCCACAGTGCTCAGCGAGAAGTTGAAGTTTTACAGGATCGTTTACTGGCATTGTTTGAAGAAGATGCAACATTGACACCACGAGATGTGATCGTGATGGTTGCAGACATTGATAGTTATGCCCCTTATATTCAAGCCGTCTTTGGTAATACAAACTCATCACACTATATTCCATTCTCAATATCAGATAGAAAAGCGTTGCAAGCTCACCCGATCTTGCAAGCTTTTATCATGTTATTGGATCTCCCTCAAAGCCGATTTTCTACAGAACAAGTTTTAACATTATTAGAAGTGTCGGCATTTTCAGCACGTTTCAACATAGATGAAAGTGAACTGAGTTTATTAAGACGTTGGGTTAATGAATCTGGTATTCGTTGGGGACTTGATGATGACAATGTTCGCTCACTGTCTTTGCCTGTTATTGGGCAAAATACATGGCAGTTTGGTTTAAGCCGTATGTTACTTGGCTATGCAATGGATAGCCGTAATGGTCCCTGGAATGGGGTATTACCGTATGATGAATGCAGTGGGTTAGCTGCTCAGTTAGCGGGGAAACTTGCATTACTCGTTGATACTCTTAGAGAATGGAGAACATTGCTGGAGCAAGAACGTACTCTTGAGGAGTGGAAAACTGTCTGTCAGCAATTGATTGATACTTGCTTCAAAGTGGATAGTGAAACTGAAGTGGTGTTGGCATTATTGACTGAGCAATGGCATAAAATTATTGAAAATGCCCTGACCTCCAATTATCAAGAAACAATTCCATTACGATTAATTCGTGATGAGTTATCTGTTTGTTTTGATGATGAAAAAATTAGTCAGCGTTTTCTTGCCGGAGCAATAAATTTTTGTACATTGATGCCAATGCGTTCAGTGCCGTTCAAAGTCGTTTGTTTGCTTGGTATGAATGATGGGGCATATCCGCGTAATGTACCGCCATTAGGTTTTGATTTAATGGCAGAAAAAATACAACGTGGCGACAGAAAACGCCGCGATGATGACCGATATTTATTTTTAGAAGCGCTGAATTCAGCAGCTAAACAGCTCTACATTAGTTATATCGGGCGCTCGATCCGAGATAATCAAGAATGTAATCCATCGGTGTTGGTGACTGAACTATTGGAGTACATCTGTCAGAGCTTCTGCCTACAAGGTGACCAATCACTTAATATCGATGATAGTGCCCAGCGCTTAAAGCAGCACTTAGTCACTGAGCATAATCGAGTACCATTTGCGAAAGAAAATTTTGTACCAAACTCTCTTTATCAAAGTTTTGCTCAGGAGTGGTTACCTGCAGCAAAAAGTGAGGATAAAGCAACGGAAGTGTTCACTTCAGTATTAAAGCAAAGGGAACCTATTACAGAATTATCGTTAGAACAAATTTTACGTTTTTATCGACACCCAATTCGTGGCTTTTTCCAACAACGTCTGAAGGTCCATTTTTCGGTTGAAGAGACCGAGCTTCCAGAAGAGGAACCGTTTGTATTAGGTGGATTACAACGTTATAAAATCAATGATCAAGTTTTAGATTTGTTGGTAAAAGATGAAGACCCAAATCCGCTTTATCATGCTTTAAAGGCCTCAGGACAACTACCCGCTAAACAATTTGGTCAGATATTTTGGGAAAAGCAACTAAATGACATTGCTCCATTAGCTGAAAAAGTTAAAGAGTATGGCGATCAGCGTATTGATTACCCGATTGAATGTGAAATACAAGGAATCAAAATCACGGGTTTATTGAGAAACATTCATGAATCAGGAATATTGCGCTATCGACCTGCCTATCTAACGGCTAATGATGGGGTGCAATTATGGATAGAGCATTTATTTTTCAATGCATTCATTCGTGAAGGTGAGAGCATTGCATTAGGACGAGAAAACAGTGTTTGGCATTTTTCTGCCATACCAACCGAAAATGCCAAAGAGCACTTAAATACCTTTATCAAAGGTTATTGTGAAGGAATGAATACGCCTCTGATCCTCTTAAACCAAAGTGGTTGGAATTGGCTCTCAGCGTGTTTAGATAAAAAAACAAAGGAATATGATTTTATTTCGGAAGATGTGCAGCAAAAGGCGTTATCGGCGCTACTACAAAGCCTTCAGGGAAGCCAAATGAAAGTGGGTGAAATGGAAGATGATTATGTATTGCGGGCTTGTAGAAGCATAAATAGTTCATTGATTGAATCGCTGCTGAGTAATACTCGGCGCTTCTTACTGCCGATGGCAGAGCACTTAAAATAAAGGAGAGCATCCAAGAATGTTACGATTATCGAAACATATCGCTCATCTGTTCTTGTTATCACTACTGTTTGTCGGTAGTGCCATTGCTGCGCAACCACTTTGGCAAGTATTGCCAGAGACTATCAATAAAAGCGTGAGTGATCCCCGAGAATATAAAGCTATTAAATTGAATAACGACATGACGGTTTTACTGGTTTCGGATCCTAAAGCCACAAAATCGTTAGCTGCGGTCTCATTACCTGTTGGAAGTATTGAGAATCCAGATAGTCAGTTAGGACTTGCTCACTATTTAGAACATATGGTGTTAATGGGCTCTAAAAAATACCCAGAGCCAAGCAGCTTCTCTGAATTTTTACAAAAGCATGGCGGGAGTCATAACGCGAGTACAGCTCCTCACCGTACAGCCTACTATTTTGAAGTCGAAAATGGTGCATTAGAAGCGGCGACTGATAGGCTCGCGGATGCCCTTGCAGAACCATTACTAGACCCTATCAATGCGGATAAAGAACGTAATGCAGTTAATGCAGAACTGACAATGGCTCGTGCCCGTGATGGAATGCGCATTTGGCAGATTCGTTCAGAAACCTTAAATCCCGCGCACCCAAATTCTCGCTTTGCTGGGGGGAATCTAGAAACGCTAAAGGATAAAAAAAATAGTAAGCTTCAAGATGAGTTAGTGAGTTTCTACAAGCGTTATTATTCTGCGAACCTGATGAACGGGGTGCTATATGGCGATCAATCTATTGAGCAATTGGCGAAAATCGCCAATGAAACATTTGGTCGTATCCCTAATTTTAATGCCTCAGTACCTGAAGTCACGATCCCAGCAGTTACGGATAAAGAAAAAGGTATTGTGATTCATTACGTTCCGTCTCAGCCGCAAAAAGCACTGCAAATTGAATTTAGTATCAAAAATAATATGGCTGACTTTCGTAGCAAAAGTGATGAATATATTAGCTACTTAATCGGGAACCGTAGCCCTGGTACGTTATCAGACTGGCTGATCTCCCAAGGATTAGCGGAAGGTATTAGTGCATCAGCATCACCAAATTCTGATCGTAACTATGGCTCCTTTTCTATTTATGTCACGTTAACTGACAAAGGATTAGCCGAGCGTGATCAAATCATTGCCGCCATTTTTGCTTATATTGATTTGATTAAAAACCAAGGTGTTAACCAAGGTTATTTTGATGAAATAGCCAAAGTGCTTAATTTATCATTCCGTTATGGTTCAATTGTAAGAGACATGAACTATATCGAATGGCTATCTGACCAAATGATCACAATGCCAGTTAATCATGTATTGGACTCTGATTACGTGGCGGATAAATATAACCCTGCTGCAATAAAACAGCGACTTTCTGAGTTAACTGCGCAAAATGCCCGTATTTGGTTTATTAGTCCGAATGAGCCAAGTAATAAAAAAGCTTATTTTGTCGATGCACCCTATCAGGTTGATAAAATTAGCAAAAAGCAATTTACGCAGTGGGCTGATTTAGAGTCAAAAATGACGTTTAAATTGCCTAAACTTAACCCATATATTCCAGACAACTTGTCACTGATTAAAACAGACAAAGCTTACAAGCATCCTGAAATGGTTTATCAGAAAGGAAATACCCGTGTTCTGTATATGCCGAGCCAATATTTTGCTGATGAACCTAAGGCGAGTATTACGTTAGATCTCCGGTACAACGAGCAAGATAAAACGGCTAAATCTCAAGTGGCTGGCTCACTTCTGCAATATATTTCATCGTTAAAAATGGATGAATTACAGTATCAGGCTTCTGTAGCTGGAATGTCTGTTTCAGTTTCTCAAGGGGTTGGTTTACAGCTCAATGCTAGTGGTTATACCCAGCATTTATCTGAGCTGTTTTTGTCCATGACCAAGCAATATTTAAGTTTTGAGCCAACAGAAAGAGAGTTAGCCCAAGCAAAATCTTGGTACAAAGAACAAATCGAAGTAGCAAACAATGCGAAAGCGTATGAACTTGCTATGCAACCACTGCAGCGTCTCAATAGTGTTCCTTATTTTGAACAAGAACAACGGTTAGCCGCTTTAGAGACTATCACGCTTAAGGATATTACGGACTACCGTGATTCAGTCGTTGAGGGGGCTGCCTTACAGGCGTTAGTGGTAGGAAATCTAACTCAGCAACAAAGTATTCAAACTATTTTGGACGCGAGTAAGCTATTGAAGAGCAAAGGTAAAAATTGGTGGCGTGGTGATATCGTTGTTGTAGATAAAACGTATTTGGCAAATTTCCATAAACAAGGTAATAGCAGTGATAATGCGTTAGCTGAGCTATTTATTCCTACTGGCTATGATCGTATCGATGGCGCTGTTTTATCGGGTATTTTATCGAAAATTGTTCAACCCTGGTTCTACGATCAACTGCGAACCAATGAGCAATTAGGTTATGCGGTATTTGCCTTTAAGGTTGGGCTGGGCGATCAATGGGGAATTGGTTTCTTACTACAAAGTAATGCCAAAACTCCAAATTATCTCAATACTCGCTATCAGGATTTCTATACGGCGGCTTTGGATAAGCTGAAAAAATTGCCTGCTAGTGAGTTTGAGCAATATAAGCAATCCATCATTACAGAAATGAAGCAGCCACCGCAAACATTCTATGAAGAAGTAGGACGTTATGGTTCTGATTTTTCTCGTAATATTTTCAGTTTTGATACTCGAGATAAACTGTTAACGAGATTAGCGGCAGCAACTCAAGCTGAAGTGATTAACTACTACGAAAACGCAGTATTAAAACGCCAAGGCTTGGCTATGGCATCTCAAGTTATTGGTCAGAATGTCGATACGAAATCGGGATATGCACAATTTAAAAACTGGGCGCTATATCTGAATGCATCTGACCTTCAGAAGAAGTTACCGATTAAGGAAAATGCTGAGTGAATAAAATGCAGATGAATTCCCAATTGTTAGATGCCTATAAATTGCCTTTAAATGGACAGAGGTTAATCGAGGCATCTGCGGGTACAGGTAAAACTTATACGATTGGGATTCTTTATCTGCGTTTATTACTGGGGTTAGGGAATGAGAATGCATTCCCTCGCCCTTTAAGTGTTGAAGAAATTTTGGTCGTTACCTTTACCGAAGCTGCGACAAATGAATTACGTGGACGTATTCGCGAACGTATTCATAAAATGCGTCTAGCATGTTTACGTAATGGCTTAGGCTTTGAATCAGAACCAGAATACCTTAGGTTACTGGCAGAATTACCAAGTAAAGAGCAGAGGGACTTTGCCGCTAATTGGTTGCTAGCCGCTGAGCGCCAAATGGATGAAGCGGCAATTTATACGATTCATGGTTTTTGCCAACGAATGCTGGCTCACAATGCGTTTGAGTCTGGCATTTTATTTGAGCAAACGATGATCCAAGATGAATTTCCGATTCAGAAACAAGCATGTGCGGATTTTTGGCGGCGTCATTTTTATCCTTTGGATTATTCGATGACGAAAGTCGTTCATTCTCAGTGGAGTGGACCTGAAGCGCTATTGAATGAAATTAAACCATTCTTACAAGGTGATATTCCCACCATTATTAATCAACCTAAAGAGCTCGAAACGCTAGAAGAGCGCCATCATAGGCTAATTAATCTAATTCAAAACGTAAAAGATGAATGGTGCCAAAACGTTGCTGATTTTGAAAAGTTGATTGCGGATTCTGATGTAGATAAACGCAGCTATAGCGGGCGTTATTTACCAACATGGTTGGAGAAAATATCCCATTGGGCGGCGCAAGAAACAGATGATTACCAGCTTCCTCAGGATATTTTAGAGCGTTTTGCTCAGTCCAGATTAGATGAAAAATCTAAAAGCGGTTCGGGACCTTCTCATGCAGTATTTCGGCTTATCGATGAATTACTTGCTCAAAATCTCACTATTAAAGACTTAATTATTCCTCAAGCGATTAGCGAAGTACGCCAAACTATTGCTCATGAAAAGCAAACGCGAGGAGAGCTAGGATTTGACGATTTACTAACCCGTTTAGATAGTGCTTTACATAAAGATGGGGGCGAGCTGCTTGCCGAAGCAATAGCTAAGCGTTTTCCTGTCGCTATGATCGATGAATTTCAAGACACCGACCCGCAGCAATATCGTATTTTTCAGCGAATCTATCAAGAAGCAGACGAGACAGCCTTGCTGTTTATCGGTGATCCGAAACAGGCGATTTATGCTTTCCGTGGGGCAGATATTTTTACGTATATTGCTGCAAAGACGCAAGTTAGTGCTCACTATACGTTAGAAACAAACTATCGCTCATCACAGCATATGGTTGAGGCGGTCAATCAGGTTTTTCATCATGCAGAAAACCCCTTTATTTTTGAACAAATTCCATTTCAAAGTGTTAATTTTGCACAAAGCAATAGCGACAAAAAACTGATCCATGATGGAAAGGAAGTTAAAGCCCTCACGTTTTGGTTGCAGCAAGCGGAAGCTGTCTCAGTTTCAGAATATGAACAAGCGGTTGCACTGCAGTGTGCAGCTCAAATTGGGGAATATCTTGCTGGTGGCCAGCAAGGCTTTACTTACTTTAAAAATAAACAGCAAAAAACACCGGTTGAAGCTTCTGATATCACAGTGTTAGTGCGTAGTCGCCGAGAAGCAGTATTAATCCGTGATGCGCTGAATCAACTTAATATTCCGTCTGTGTTCCAATCGAATAGGGAAAGTGTATTTGCAACCCAAGAAGCTAAAGAGATTCTTTGGTTATTATTGGCGGTATTAACACCGGAAAAAGAACGGGTACTACGCAGCGCGTTAGCCACGGGCTTATTAGGTTTAACTGCTGAAGATATTGATAACCTGAATTACGATGAAAAAGCGTGGGAAGCCTTGGTTGATGAGTTTGCACGATATGCAGTAATTTGGCGTAAACGTGGCGTTTTGCCTATGTTGAGGGGAATTATGTCCCAACGACATATCGCGGAAACTTTGCTGTCGGGTACTGAAGGTGAACGTCGTTTGATGGATCTCATGCATATTGGTGAATTATTGCAAGAGATGTCTCTCCAACTTGAAGGTGAGCACACACTAACTCGTTGGTTGGCACAACAGATTGCGCATCCTGATCATCAATCAGATGCCCAACAAATGCGTTTGGAAAGTGATCGTCATTTAGTGCAAATTAGCACCATTCACAAATCTAAAGGTTTGGAATATAAAATTGTCTGGTTGCCGTTTGCGAGTAATTTTTTACCTCAGTCAAAAGGCTTGTTCCATGATCGTAATGATTACATGACTAAACTCGATCTTGATGATGCCGAAAAATACGTTGAATTAGCGGACGAAGAGCGCTTAGCGGAAGATTTACGTTTGTTGTATGTCGCGCTCACTCGTGCAATTTACCATTGTAGTGTAGGGGTAGCACCGCTTATCAAAGGTAACCGCAAAAAGTCAGGTAATACAGATTTGCATTTATCCGCACTGGGTTATTTACTGCAAAAAGGTCAAGAAGGCGATGCTTCATTACTCAGTAACATGCTAGACGTTATCAGCAACGATGTCATTGATATAAAACCGATTGTTGCGTCGCAAAGGGCAAGGTTGAATTTAACGAAAGAGACTGACTGTGAGCTATATGCGAGAGAAATTTCTCGTCATTTTGATGACCATTGGCGTGTTACCAGTTATTCGGGGTTGAGCTATAGCAGTTCTCATGGAGAAGAAGAACAAACATTATCTGCTTTGCAATTTGCAAATTCATTAGCACCAAAAATGGATATCGAAGCTAGCCAAGATGTTAACGCTGAAGAGATACAAGAAAACCAACTGACGCCACACCAATTTCCTAAAGGCTCAGCTCCTGGAACTTTCTTGCATAGTTTGATGGAGGAAATTGATTTTTCAGGTGAAATTTCACCTCAGTGGTTAGAAGAAAAACTACAAGCTGCGGGGTTTGATATTCAATGGGCTCCGATGTTGCAAGTTTGGCTAAATGCGATTCTCAACGTTCCTTTGGCTGATGATGGGCTTTGCTTATCAGCGCTTCCCGCCCAAGATAGATTGGATGAAATGCAATTTTATCTGCCAATAGATAGCCTACTTAATGCAAAAGATGTCGATCGCGTGACTCACCAACATGATCCATTATCCAAACATTGCCCACCGCTTAACTTTGAGCAGGTGCAAGGGATTTTAAAAGGCTTTATTGACTTAACTTTTTGTTGGAAAGGGAAATTTTACTTATTAGATTATAAGTCTAATTATTTAGGTGAAGATGCGTCGTATTATACGCAAGAGGCGATGGCAGACGCGATGATAGACCATCGTTATGATCTGCAATACCAACTCTATTCACTCGCTTTACACCGCTTTTTACAGCAGAGGATGCCAAATTATAATTATGAAACCCATTTTGGCGGTGTTTACTATCTCTTTCTACGTGGGACTGAGCGCGTAGATTCTCAAAATGGCATCTTTTTTTATCGCCCAACAATTGAATTTATCCATGAATTTGATGCGCTCTTTCGTGAGGCTCAATCTAAGGAGCTTCAATAATGAAAGTGCTATTTAATCAAGCTATTGAAGCGCGTTTATTCACGCCTCTTGATGTACAATTTGCCTATAATATTGCAAATGAGGAAAACCCAATACTTTTGCTGGTGGGAGCACTTCTTAGCGCGGAAACCATGTCAGGGCATGTCTGTTTATCATTAGATGATATTCATCCTAACTCGTTATTTATGGGAAGGCACCCTGAGTTTGCAGCGCAGTTGTGGCAAATGATAGGGGAGCCGGATCCTAGCACGATAAGAGCCGCATTGCTGTCGAGTGAATCAGTATGTGAAGTTGGAAATAATGGCGTAGCTCCCTTGATATTGTCCGGTGATTTTCTTTATTTTCAACGTATGTGGCAATATGAGCAGTGTGTCGCACACTTTTTTTCACAGACAGGGTCAACAGATTGTGATGTAGTTAAAACCCAGTCAATTTTGTCGCAGTTATTCCCAGTCTCTGAAGATATTGATTGGCAAAAAATTGCTGCTGCAGTTGCTGTCACAAGCCGAGTTTCAGTCATCTCCGGTGGACCCGGAACAGGTAAAACCACGACAGTAGCTAAAATTTTAGCGTTATTGATTAAGTTAGGTCACCTGCCACATCGTTTACGCATCGAATTAGCCGCGCCAACAGGTAAAGCCGCCGCACGTTTAACGGAATCTTTAGGGCATGCTCTGAAGCAGTTGCCGCTGAATGATGAAGAGCGAACGTTGTTACCCACCCAAGCCAAAACATTACATCGCTTGCTAGGCGCTCAGCCAGAAAGCCAACAATTTCGTTATCATCGTGATAACCCGTTGGCACTGGACATACTGATTGTGGATGAAGCATCGATGGTAGACTTACCGATGATGAGCAAACTCATTGAAGCGTTGCCTAACTCGGCTAAGTTGATATTTCTTGGGGATAAGGATCAGCTCGCATCAGTCGAGGCGGGGGCTGTTCTTGGGGATATTTGTCGTTTTGCCGATAAAGGTTATAGCTATGAGCGAGCTGCCCAGCTTGAATTACTGACTGGATGCCCATTAAGTGATTTTACCTCCAATGAGGGGCCTGTTATTCGCGATAGTTTATGTTTACTGAGAAAAAGCTACCGTTTTTCTGCTGAGTCAGGGATAGGGCAATTAGCCTATGCCGTCAACGCAGGAAATGTAAAACGGGTTGATGAAATTCTTACCCAGAATTTCGCAGACATTCATAATTATATTTCTAACAATAATCCAAATAGCCCCTCTGAACATGAAACCCAATCTGAGCTCGAAAGTGGAGAAAGTTACGCTCAGATGTTATTAGATGCCGTTGGTTTCTATCAAAACTATCTGTTGGCGGTTAAAGTCGGTGAAAAACCTGCAGATATTCTTTATAAATTTAACCAATACCGTTTGCTTGCAGCATTAAGAGAAGGGGCTTATGGGGTTTCTGGTTTAAATGACAAGCTTGAAAAATTACTTCACCGCCAAGGCTTAATTACAAAACCGTATAATTTACAACATAAACACTATGTTGGAAGACCTATCATGATCAGCCGTAATGATAGTGCTTTGGGGCTCTTTAATGGAGATATTGGTATTATTCTATTTGACGAAGAGCGGCAACTAAGAGCCTATTTTCAGTTCCCTGACGGTACTATTCGTGGGATTCAACCGAATCGATTACCAGCCCATGAGACAGCTTATGTGATGACGGTACATAAATCACAAGGTTCAGAGTTTGCTCATACCGCCTTGGTTTTACCCTATGTATATTCGCCTGTGATTACTCGTGAACTTGTCTATACGGCAATGACTCGAGCCAAGAATGAACTTTCGCTGTATGGCAGTAAAAAAGTGTTGCGTCGCGCGATAGAAACGCCGACTAAACGCCGTAGCGGCTTAGCATTGCAGTTTGAGCAATTAAACAGTCACCATGGGATTGCTAAGAACTAGCTACAGATAATGAATTACAGAGAATTAAATTAATCCCCTGACTTTAAGGTACTTCTATGGAAAACCAGCAGCAAATGACCGCCGTAACAGTAACACTAAATGCCAAAATTGACCCCGCTCGCCGTGCAGATTTAGAAGACGCATTTGATCAAGCAATGGAAAAGCTAGGCAAGGAAGGGCAAATTCAAGTCAGCGGTGGTGGTACTCAATTAGGTGAAAATGGCGAAGTTGCTGAATGTGATATTGAATTGGCATTAACCGATGCGAGTGATGAGAATATTAGTCTGATTATTCAGATGTTCTCGGCAATGTTAGCGCCTAAAGGTTCTCGTTTAACTATTCATGGTGAAGATGTACAAATCGATTTTGGTACAGATGAAGGTTTAGCTATTTACTTTAATGGCACAGAGCTACCTGATGAAGTATATGAAAACAATGATATTAATGATTTATTTGACCAACTGGATGAAGCGGTAGAGGATATTGGTGGCATCCACGGTGTTTGGGATGGACCAACTGAAACCGCATTTTACTTTTATGGTAGTTCTTTTGCTGAAATGGAAGCAATTTTACGCCCATTATTAGATGCAAATCCACTGTGTGAAAAGTGCCGCGTCGTTCAAACCGCTTAACTTAACACTCAGTTGTATTCAAGAAAAACCCAGAATGTAGCTTGAACATCTGGGTTTATGATTGCGCATTAAATCGTGTGGCGAATTAATTTTTTCGCCTGCTTCTGGGGACTTAAGCCGCTTGGCTTTTAATATCGAGCATTAATATTTTTGATTTACGCTGATAGTTATAGAGCGCCTGTTTTTTCATGGGGAGCATTTCAATCTCAGCGGGGATAAAACCACGTTCTTGGAACCAATGAATACTTCGGGTGGTTAAGACGAAAAGTTTATCCAATTCCAATTGCTTCGCTTGTGCCATGACACGCTGTAATAGCTCTTCACCACGAGAGGAGCTGCGGTAATCTGGGTGTACGGCTACACACGCCATCTCACCAAGTTTTTCTTCAGGATAAGGGTAAAGCGCTGCGCAAGCGATCACCAAGTTATCCCGCTCAATTATGGTAAATTTATCAATCTCCATTTCGAGTTGTTCACGTGAACGCCTAACTAAAATTCCTTGCTGCTCAAGTGGTCTAATTAACTCTAAAATTCCCCCAATATCATTAATATTGGCTCGGCGAGTTTTTTCAGAGCTTTCCATAACGATCTGCGTACCGATACCATCACGGGAGAATAACTCTTGGATTAACGCGCCATTTTCTTGATAGCTGAGTAAGTGACTACGGCGAACACCTCGGCGGCATGCTGAAGCAGCACCCCGTAAAAAGCGAACGGTTCCAGAGTAATAATCACCTTCTGACTCCAATTCTTGGATTCGTTCTTCAGCTTCATTCGGGAATAGCTCAGATAAGATATTACCTTCTTTATCAGCAACCCCTTGAGATGAGCAAAAACCAATGAGTTTTTCGGCTTTAATTTTAACGGCAAGCTGGGTGGCAATTTCTTCAGAGGTAAGATTAAAGCTTTCACCAGTCACTGAAACGGCGACAGGACCAATCAAAACGATCGAACCGTTATCTAATTGCGCATTGATTGCATCTTCGTTAATGCGACGGATACGACCACTATGGCAATAGTCAATGCCATCATCTACGCCAAGAGGTTGTGCAATGACGAAATTACCACTCACAACGTTAATATGTGCCCCTTGTAACGGCGTATTGCCTAAACTCATTGATAAGCGGGCTGTAATATCTAGCTGTAGAGCACCAGAAGCCTGTTTAACGTATTCAAGAGTATTCGCATCTGTCACACGGGTATGCTTGTGATAAATAGCATCGTAATTATGCTCTGCAAGAATCCCTTCTATCTGAGGACGAGCACCATAAACGACGACTATACGGATGCCTAAACTATGCAATAAACCTATATCATTGACAATACTAGGAAAATTTTCATGCGCTATTGCTTCACCGCCAAGCATGATAATGAATGTCTTGCCTCGATGGGCGTTTATATAAGGTACCGAATGGCGAAACTCATCAACCAACTCGGTGCTGCGCTCTTTCATAACTACCCTCTTAACTGAATTTTTATTCGCAATAACTGTATTTTTATTCTTTTTGGCAAGAAATATCAAGTAAAAGTTGGGACAATAAAAGTAACAAATTTATTTTTAAGGTTTACATATCTCTAAATATAAATGGATATAATCACAACAATTCAATCTGCATATCAGATTATTGCCAATAAATGTTATTCGACATTTGAGCATCATTAACTATTTAAATTACGTAAATATGGCGTTTATATGGCATTGAATAGATGCGTGCTGGGATATAAATAGAATAGATTGGTAATGACAAAGGATGAAGAACTAGATAGAGTGCGAATTAATCGCTAATATATTATCTCTTATTTTAGATATTATTAAACTTTTCAGGAAATAGATTCGGAATTATTGATGAGTCATCAAGATCACAGCCCATCAAAACGTCGCCTATTGCAAGGTGCGGCGGCAGTTATGCTATTAAGTGTCAGCCCATTTGGATTTGCTGCCAGTAGTAGTGTTGTTGCTGTTCGTATTTGGCCAGCCTCGAGTTATACCCGTATTACTCTTGAATCCAGCATTCCTTTAAAGTATCGCCAGTTTGTTTTAAACAACCCTGAGCGTATTGTTGTTGATTTAGAAGGCGTCCAATTAAATAACGTTCTTAAGAATATGGGAAGTCAAATTCAGTCTCGAGACCCTTACTTAAAATTAGTTAGGGTGGGGCAGTTTGATCCTAAAACGGTACGTTTAGTGTTTGAAGTTAAGAATAAAGTCACACCTCGGTTCTTTACTTTACCGCCAGTCGCTGAGTTTAAACACCGTTTAGTCATGGACTTTTACCCAGGTAAAGGGGTTGAAACCAATGATGATCCGTTACTTGCGCTTCTTGAAGATTACAATAAAGGTGATTTAGAAGAGAGCATGCCTGCACAGGCGAAGAAACCGGGTAAAGCAGGTACGGATAGACCGATTGTTATTATGATTGACCCTGGTCATGGTGGGGAAGATCCCGGTGCGATTGGTAAATATAAAACGCGTGAAAAAGATGTGGTTTTACAAATTGCGCGTCGTTTGAAAACGCTAATAGATAAAGATCCTAAAATGCGAGCTTATATGACGCGTAATGAGGATGTCTTTATCCCATTGAAAGTGCGTGTTGCGAAAGCGAGAAAAATGCAGGCAGACTTATTCGTTTCTATTCATGCGGATGCATTTACGAATCGCTCAGCGAATGGCTCATCTGTTTTTGCATTATCCACGAAAGGAGCGACCAGTAATACGGCGCGTTATCTTGCTCAAACTCAGAACGAAGCTGACTTAATCGGTGGCGTGAGCAAAAGTGGTGATGTCTATCTTGACCATACAATGTTAGATCTGGTGCAAACAGCAACCATTAATGACAGTTTGAAGTTTGGTGATGAAGTCCTGAAACGGATGGGTAGAGTGAATCGGCTGCATAAAAACAAAGTAGACCAAGCTGGTTTTGCTGTATTGAAAGCCCCTGAAATTCCGTCTATTTTGGTAGAAACTGCGTTTATCAGTAACCTAGATGAAGAGCGTAAGCTTAAAACCGCGAAATTCCAACAGCAGATGGCAGAGTCTATTTTTGAAGGGATTAAAGCCTATTTTCGTAATGGTGGCGAGTTAGCTATTCGTAACTAATTATTTGATTTATATATGAAAGAAGGTGGCAGGCAGTAATGTGAGTCGCCTTTTTTATTGATAAAATAAATCGTAAATGAAGCTAGAATAATTAAAAATTAATTTGAGTGTTGAGTTTGGGAGGATAAAGAAGAAAGAAAAGGAAACATAAGAATTGGTTGCGGGGGCTGGATTTGAACCAACGACCTTCGGGTTATGAGCCCGACGAGCTACCATGCTGCTCCACCCCGCGACTGAAGAGGCTAATATATCAGGAATTGGTTGCGGGAGCTGGATTTGAACCAACGACCTTCGGGTTATGAGCCCGACGAGCTACCATGCTGCTCCATCCCGCGCCTGAAATATTCACTACTTTGGGATACTACTTTGATTTTACTGCTGAATTTACTTTGACTAAATCAATATTGACTGAATCAAGAAATTGGTTGCGGGGGCTGGATTTGAACCAACGACCTTCGGGTTATGAGCCCGACGAGCTACCATGCTGCTCCACCCCGCGTCCGATAGCGGGCACTATACTCGGGATGAGATCTGATGCAAGTTTTTTCGTGTTTTTTTTTCATTTTTCATCGATCGGAGTTTAAAAATCGCACAGAATGTTGCTTTTTTGTTCTTTGTTGGTGTTGAACTCAGAAATAACTTAACTAAATATTTATACTCGTTTCATTCTCAATTTGGGTTTGCTATTGTGCGCTTCATATTGGATATGTGTTAGGTGGTAAAAGATGAATTCATGGCAGAAAGGGTTAATTGCGGGCGTCTTTTTTTCTTTACTTGCAGGGTGTCAGTCTCATCCGACAGATAAAGGACAACAATATAAAGACGGAAAAATGCATAGTGACTTGCAACAAGTTAATCAGGTTAATGTGCAAGGGCGACCAATAAATGCGTCGGATTTTAATCGCCAAGTGACTGAGATTCAAAATGCATCACCACGCTTATTCAACAGCAATAATGATACTTACCATGCGATAGAGAATTGGTTAATGGCAGGTGGGGATCCGGCTCAGTTGTCGCGGTTTAATTTATCAGCCTTCCAAATGGAAGGGATGGATAACTACGGAAACGTTCAGTTTACAGGTTACTACACTCCCGTAATTGAAGCCCGTCGTTCGCCACAAGGGGATTATCAACATCCGTTATATGGAATGCCGTCAAAAGGCAAGAAACGTTTACCAAGTCGCGCACAAATCTATAATGGTGCGCTCAGTAACAACTTGATCCTCGCTTACAGTAACTCTCCTGTCGATAACTTCATGATGGAAGTGCAAGGTAGTGGTTATGTCGACTTTGGTGATGGTAGCCCTTTGAATTTCTTTGCTTATGCAGGGAAAAATGGTCATGCCTATAAAAGTATTGGCAAAGTATTGGTTGATAGAGGCGAAGTGCCATTAGAAAAAATGTCGCTGCAAGCAATTCATGATTGGACTAACACGCACAGTGAGCAAGAGGTTCGTGAATTACTGGAAAGCAACCCATCATTTGTCTTCTTTAAACCACAATCGTTTGTCCCAGTTAGGGGAGCGAGTGCTGTGCCATTAGTGGCAAAAGCCTCGGTAGCATCAGATAAAACATTGATTCCACCTGGAACTGCATTGCTAGCCGAAGTGCCAGTATTAGATAGTAATGGAAAATTTACGGGTAGATACGAAATGCGTATGATGGTTGCTCTCGATGTGGGGGGCGCAATTAAAGGGCACCATTTCGATATTTATCATGGAACAGGGCACGAAGCGGGCAAAATGGCAGGCTTTTATAACCATTATGGTCGTGTATGGGTACTGAAAAAGAGTCAGCCTGTTTTTAGTGCGATGTAGTGATTATTTACTAGATTGTTATTTTTACTAAGTTACCGTTTTAACTAAGGTTGTTTGTGATTATGCAAGCTCAGCTTTCTGAGGCGTGGATGCAGCGATTCGCTGGAATTGGGCGCTTATATGGGCAAAAAGCCCTTCATCTTTTTGCGCGTTCACATGTGTGCGTTATTGGTGTGGGCGGCGTTGGCGTTTGGGCTGCGGAAGCATTAGCACGCTCTGGTATTGGTGCGATCACTTTGATCGATATGGATGACATTTGCGTCACAAATACCAATCGTCAATTGCATGCATTGAAATCGACGGTGGGATTACCAAAAGTTGATGTAATGAAAGAGCGTATTTTAGCCATCAACCCAGAATGTACCGTCAATGTTATTGATGACTTTATAACAGTCGATAATGTGGCTGAGTACCTTTCTTTGGGGTTTGATTATGTTATCGATGCCATCGACAGCGTAAGACCTAAAGCAGCATTACTTGCGTATTGCCGTCGTTTTAAAATCCCCGTAGTCACAACGGGCGGCGCTGGGGGACAAATTGATCCGACTCAAATCCAAGTTACCGACTTAGCTAAAACAGTCCAAGATCCACTCGCTGCCAAATTGCGTGAACGCTTAAAATCAGACTTTAACGTTGTGAAAAATGGTAAAGGCAAGCTGGGGATTGATTGTGTGTTTTCGACAGAGCAATTGGTTTACCCTCAAAGTGATGGAACCGTCTGTGCGGCGAAAAGTACAGCGGATGGCTCAAAACGGATGGATTGCGCATCAGGTTTTGGTGCTGTCACGATGGTCACAGCTAGCTTTGGTTTTATTGCCGTGTCACATGCGTTGAAAAAGATGGTCGCTAAAGCGCAAAGAGAGGCTAAATAGTTGGCATTGAGGCTACCGTATCCGCGTAGCCTCAATCATGTCATTATTCTGCCGGGGTCATCTCCCCTGCAATATTCTTAACCGCAGAAATTAACGCCTGTATCCCATTTTGGCGGGATTCACTGAGTTGTCCTGATAAACCCGTTTGATTGAAAATTTCATCAAAGTCAGTGTCTAAAATTTGCTGTGCATTTTTATGTTCAATACAGGCAAGTAAAACGGCAAATAATCCTTTCACCACACGCCCTTCGCTATCCCCATAAAAATGAAATGTGTCATCTTCATTGAGGATGGCGCCAATCCAGACGCGGTTTTCACAACCCTGAACTTCTTGAGTTTGCTGCTTTTCTTCTTCAGTAAGGGTTGGCAGTTTTTTGGCTAATTGAATGAGCAGGCGATATTTATCTTCCCAAGCTTTTTGTTTGGAAAACTGTTCAACGATTTCGTGAATGACAATCTCTGTGCCAAATGGATGAGAAGCCAGTTCATGTCTAGACAAAGTCATGTGATTACCTTTTAATCATTTAAAATCGACAGTGCAAATTTTACAGAATTAATAAATTTATCAATATCTTGTTTGTTGTTGTATGGCATGGAAGAGATGCGCAAGCAGCCGCTTATATTGAGTGCGTCCATCAACGGTTGAGCACAATGCTGCCCATAGCGTAGTGCAATTTTTTGTTCGGTCAAGAAGAGACCTAAATCACTATGATGAATATTGTGGAAATTGAAAGATAAAAGTGGTGAGTTTTCTGTGCGATAACAAATAATACCGTCGAGTTGCGACAGTTGCTCATACGCGTAATCTATCAGAGAACACGTATAGATTTCAGCTTGTGTTAAATCTTGGGTTGAAAGCCATTTAAGCACTGCTGCAAAGGCAATGACACCTGCAATGTTAGGTGTTCCGGCCTCAAAACGTTGTGGTATTGGCGCGAGAGTAAAGCCTGAAAAATCGACGTGACTTAACATTTTGCCACCACCATGCCACGGATTCATGTTGGCTAAATGTTCTGGTTTTCCGTAACAGACTCCTAATCCGGTTGGTCCATATAATTTATGGGCTGAAAACACGTAGAAATCTACATCTGTCGCCAAGATATCTAGAGGGTGATGTACAACGCCCTGTGCGCCATCCACAACAACTTTTGCTCCAACTTGATGGGCTAATTTAGTTATGGTGGAGATGTCCGGCTGGTAGCCTGTTACGTTGGACATTTGAGTGATAGCAATAACTTTAGTTTTTGTGTTTAAGATAGAGCGTAGTGCGTTGATATCGAGCGTTAAGTCAGGTTCTATTGCCCATTTTACGACCTTTGCACCTGTTTGCTGTGCCAACATCAGCCATGGTAGCAAGTTAGAATGATGCTCAGTTTCGCTGACAATAATTTCGTCGCCACTTTGAAGTTTCTCGCGAAAATAGCTTTGAGCAATCAAATTTATCGACTCAGTGGTACCGCGAGTCCAAATAATGGATTTTTCGTCGGGCGCATGGATTAACTTAGCCGCTAAGGAGCGCCCTTGCTCATAGAGTTGCGTGATTTTTAATGCCTCTGGCGATTGCCCTCGATATACAGAACTGCCTGAAAAACGATAGTAATTATCGGAGGCGTTGACCATTTCCAGCGGTTTTAGTGCGGTAGCGGCACTGTCTAGAAAAACGATATCTGAGCTGATAGCAGGAAATTGCTGGCGAAATTGAAGGGCGTTAAAGTTATCCATTATGCTGATTCTTTGTCGTTAATCATTCAGTTGGTGAATGTGATTATGATCTGGCTATGATAATAACGGAAAACAGTGAATAAGTAGATGGGTACAAAAAATGTTATTCAGTTATCGATTATTAGACATAATTTGTTACACTTAACAGGAAGATTTTTGCTCAGATTTTAGAATAATTGCGCGCCATAAAAATGCAACGTAGTTTAAAACGTTTTCGGTTTACTTTTAATCTAATGATTAAATTTAATTTAAGGTGGTTTTGTGTGCTTTTTTACTCTTAGTCTGATGGGATAATAATTTTTATCTTCCATAATGGATTTTATCGCGCTCAACATAAAAAAAAGCACCGCGCTTTGGCGGTGCACTATAAAATCACTATGGACAGACAGGGTAAATGTACAGGAAGTGAAAAAAACAGTAGCAATTGCTACAAAGCCTGGTTTAACCAGACAACTTGCAAACACAACATCACAACCACAAAGCCAAAAGTTTCAAAGTAACTAAACTCTGCAACTTTTCGTTCCGGCTTAGGAAGTGTGCATACTATAGGTATTTACTAGCGGATCCTCAATGGACAATTTATAATGCTTCGGATGAGAAAAACTAATGCATATAACAAAGCTGAGCCGAAGAGATTATGTCTAAAAGATTACCGCCTTTAAATGCTCTGAGAGTGTTTGATGCCGCCGCCCGTCATTTAAGTTTTACTAAAGCGGCAGATGAATTATTTGTGACACAAGCTGCTGTTAGTCATCAAATAAAAAGCCTAGAAGATTTTCTTGGTTTGAAGTTGTTTCGTCGCCGAAATCGCTCATTGTTACTGACGGAAGAAGGGCAAAGTTATTATCTTGATATTAAGGAAATTTTCTCGTCTTTAAATGAGGCGACGAGAAAGCTTCAAGCCAGAAGTGCAAAAGGCGCACTCACTGTAAGCTTATCGCCAAGTTTCGCGATACAATGGCTAGTTCCTCGTCTTTCTGGATTTAATCAAGCGTTTCCCGGCATTGATGTACGTATTCAAGCGGTTGATCGGGAAGAAGATAAGCTAGCCGATGATGTCGATGTTGCGATTTTTTACGGTCGAGGAAATTGGACAGGTCTAAGAACTGACAGGCTGTATGCTGAATACTTAATGCCAGTGTGTTCACCTTCGTTGTTAACGGGTGGGAATCAACTTAAAAATCCTGAAGATCTAGCAAAGCATACATTACTTCATGACTCTTCTCGCCGTGATTGGCAGGCATATGTGAAGCAGTTAGATTTGCAGAATATTGTTAATGTACAGCAGGGACCTATTTTTAGTCACAGTTCGATGGTGATTCAAGCTGCAGTACATGGACAAGGCGTTGCGCTAACTAACAATGTGATGGCAAAAAATGAAATTGATGCGGGCAGATTGGTGTGCCCATTTAGTGAAGTTTTAGTGAGTAAAAACGCATTCTATCTGGTCTGCCAAGAAAGTCAGGCCGATTTAGGGAAAATTGCGGCATTTCGTCAATGGATCCTCGCGCAAGCAGCCAGTGAGCAAGAAAAGCTCGGGTTTATTACCAATGACCAAGATTTGACGCATATACAATAATCAAACAGTAAAAACGAAGGTGCTATTGTGAATAGTCGTTTGATGTTAATTTTTGCAGGGATCAGTGGATTTTTTGTGGTCGCATTTGGTGCTATTGGCTCGCATGCACTTGCACCAATGATGAGCTCTTATCAAATGGCATGGATTGAGACAGGATTGCGTTATCAAATGTTTCATACCGTTGCATTAATGGTGCTAGGCGCAGTATTACTGCGTAAAGTCATTTTATGGTTCTATTGGGCTGGGGTATTTTTCTCCGTCGGAATACTTCTTTTTAGTGGTAGCCTTTATTGTATGGCCTTATTGCAGGTAAAATACTTCTCTTATTTTACGCCAATAGGTGGCGTTTGCTTCCTAGTTGGCTGGCTTTTAGCAGTTATTGGCGCTATGCGTCTAAGGAAATCGGCGTCACGCAATGAGTAACAAGATTGCATTATATTGCCGCCCGGGCTTTGAAAAAGAGTGTGCAGCAGAAATTACAGATAAAGCAGGACAACGTGAAATTTACGGTTTTGCTCGTGTTAAAGAGAATAGCGGCTATGTTATTTTTGAATGTTATCAGTCTGAGGACGCAGACATTCTTGCACGCACGCTGCCATTTCGTGAATTAATTTTTGCTCGTCAAATGTTTGTGGTAGGTGATTTATTAAAAGATCTACCTCCAGAAGATAGGGTTACTCCTATTGTGAATGCGCTTAGCAAGCAGGTTGAGCGAGCAGGTGATCTGCGCGTTGAAGTCGCAGATACCAATGAATCAAAAGAGTTAATGAAGTTTTGCCGTAAATTTACAGTACCTCTGCGTAATGCGTTACGCCAAGAGAAAGTATTATTGGCGAAAGAGAACTTTAAACGCCCGGTGATCCATGTGTTCTTTATTGCACCGGGGTGTTGTTATGCCGGCTATTCTTATTCGAATAATAGTTCGAATTTTTACATGGGCATTCCGCGTTTAAAATTCCCATCAGATGCACCAAGTCGTTCAACGTTAAAATTGGAAGAAGCTTTCCATGTGTTTATTCCTTATGAAGAGTGGGATGAGCGTTTAGGGAGTGGAATGAAAGCCGTTGATCTTGGAGCATGTCCAGGCGGGTGGACTTATCAGTTGGTGAAACGCAGTATGATGGTTGATGCCGTTGATAATGGTCCAATGGCGGAAAGCTTGATGAATACAGGGCAAGTTCGACACCATCGTGAAGATGGCTTTAAATTTAAGCCGACATCGCAGAATATCACTTGGTTAGTGTGTGATATGGTAGAAAAACCCGCGAAAGTTGCTGCATTGATGACGCAGTGGTTACAAGAAGGCTGGTGTCGTGAAACCATTTTTAACTTGAAGTTGCCGATGAAAAAGCGTTATGAAGAAGTCGCGCATATTCTGGAAAAAATGAAAGTTCAGCTGAAAGAGAATGGTATCAACGTTCTGATCCACGCGAAACAGCTTTACCATGACCGTGAAGAAGTCACCGTGCATGTACAACGTGTTTGGTCTGCAAACCCAATGGCGCGTGAATATTATTAAGTCAAAGCTGGATTGGTTTGAATAGCAAAAAGGTCACTTCAAAGTGACCTTTTTTGTGTCGACTATTTAGCTTGATAGCGTAATTGGTTTAGGTTGCCTTTCAACGCAATATTCGTTTTTAGTGTCGCAATTTCGCGGCAGATTATCGCTATATCTTTTTGATTTGCTAATTTTTTCTGCCATTTTTCTTCAAGAACATCAAAGTTGGCGTACAAATTTTCAATCGAGCGGAATCGCTGAAGCAGCTCCGTGGCGCTTTTAGCTCCAATTCCTGCAACTCCGGGAACTTTACTGCTGCTGATCCCCGCTAAACCCCAGTAGTCAGGAAGTTGTTCAGGTTTGACCCCAAATTCATTTTCGATAAAAGGCACGTCTAGCCAGCGTTTTTGAAAATAGTCACGAATACGTAAATTGGGTGACAGCAACTGACAATAGCCTTTATCGGTGGAGACGATGGTGACGGTATGCCCAGAATCGGCAATGCGTTTAGCGAGAGTGGCCGCTAAGTCATCGGCTTCGTCTCCCTCAGATTGCCAGCAATGAATACCATTTTCTTCAAACTGAGCAACTAAGTTGGGGAGTTCAGTGTGTAATGATTCAGGCATAGGCTGACGTCCTGCTTTATAGTCAGGTAGCTTTTCATGGCGCCAACTATGGTGTCGACCTTCCTCATCAAAGACGGCAACAACGTGAGTTGCATTAGTGTGGTTAATCAATTGAGAAATAGCGGACAAGCAGGTTTCTCCACATGGGCTACCTTGAACCGCGTGGATACGTCGAATTAAATTTAAAGCATCAATAATTAATAAATGGATCATAAGCCGTTTGGTAGTTAAACGCGCCGTCCTTGGCGCGTAGGTGATTATTTCACAATTTCATAGCAAGGTTCGTAAGCGGTGCCACCCGGCAATTTCATACGATGCTGTTTCACGAAACCTTGGAGTAAAATATCCATACGTTTCATAATGTCGCTATCACCGTGAATTTTGAAAGGACCATGTTTTTCAATGGCTTTCATACCAACTTCTTTCACGTTACCCGCGACAATCCCAGAGAAAGCACGACGTAAATCAGACGCCAATTTTTCAGGAGATTGGTCTGGGTGCAAGTTCAGTGACGCCATATTTTCATGGGTTGGTTCAAATGGATGCTGTAAGTCTGGTGCAATTTTAATCGACCAGTTGAAACTGTAAGCGTCGCCAGTATTACGGCGGCTCTCTTTCACAGCAGACATTCCTTTTTTCATTACGCGAGCCACTTCTTGTGGGTTATCGATAATGATTTGATAATGTTTGCTGGCTTCATCACCCAGAGTGTGGCGAATAAAGTCATCCAGTACAGAAAAATATTCAGCACTCTCTTTTGGTCCCGTGAGCACGAGAGGTAACACTTGCTCGGTATTTTCAGGATCCATCATGATGCCTAACAAATACAGAAGTTCCTCCGCAGTCCCTACACCACCTGGGAAAATAATAATCCCGTGAGCTAAACGCACAAATGCCTCGAGACGTTTTTCGATGTCAGGCATGATAATCAGTTCGTTAACGAGTGGGTTAGGTGGCTCTGCCGCGATGATAGAGGGTTCGGTTAAACCGATAAAACGACTGTCTTTGTAACGTTGCTGCGCATGACCAACCGCAGCGCCTTTCATCGGCGCTTCCATCGCGCCCGGTCCACAACCGGTACAGATATTCAGTTCGCGTAAGCCAAGTTCATTACCAACTTTACGACCATATAAATATTCGTTTTCATTGATGGAGTGACCACCCCAGCACACGATCATATTCGGGTCTTCACCAATATGCAGAGCACGGGCGTTACGTAAAATAGAAAAGATCATGTTGGTTAGATGGACACTGTTTTCCAAATCGAGATGGAATTGCTGTTTTGCTGTACTGATTTGTCCATGCACAAACAGAATATCGCGCAGTACAGCAAACAAGTTAGCTTGTAATGAGCGAATAATTTTTCCGTCAACGAATGCTTTTTCAGGGGGATTGATGAGTTCCAGCTTAATGCCACGTTCGCGACGTAAGATATTGATATCAAAACTTGCACTTTTTTCTAATAGCTCTTTACTGCTGTCAGTTAAGCTTCCTGAATGTAACACTGCTAAGGAGCAGTTTCGATACAATTGATACAAATGGCTGCTCGCCGTACGTTTCAGCATGTCGACTTCAAGCTGAGACAGTAGATCCATAGATCCTAATGGACTGATATGAGTAATCAAGTAACACTCCTTTACCCAATTGGGCTATTGACGCGTGAATTACATTGAAAATGATTTAAATAGCATTCTCTTAAATTACACTGTTTTTCAATTTAGTAGGTACTTATTGCCGTGCCAAACGACCCGTTTCAGGCTCAAATTGTTCATTACTGCGCCATGGATTGATATCCAATCCACCTCGGCGAGTATAGCGTGCATATACCGATAACTTTTCCGGTTTGCACAGTATTGTTATGTCGTTGAAAATGCGTTCCACGCACTGTTCATGAAATTCATTATGATGACGAAATGAGACGAGGTAACGTAATAACGCTTCGTGATTGATTTTCGGACCACGATAATGAATTTGTACTGAACCCCAATCAGGCTGGTTGGTGATCAAGCAATTTGATTTTAACAGATGGCTGACGAGGATTTCTTCGACGACCTCTGATTGGGTACAATCGACCAGATACTGACGATTAAATTCATAGTTATCGATGTCAATCTCTTGCTCATCAATACAGACACCTTGGAATTGGTGAATGGCTTGCTGAGTGAAATCGTCAAGCTTATAAAGTGTAACCTTAACCTCGCCGTTAGCACAGCGGCTTAGGTCTTTTTGCAAAACGGTTCGCACATTTTCCCACGTTTCAAAACGGGTCTGGTTGAAACTGTTGAGGTAAAGCTTAAAACTTTTGGATTCCACGAGATTTTCACTTGTGGCATCAACACTAACAGAGCCTATAGCAACTTGAGGGACTCCGCGGGCGTTTAGCCAAGAAAGCTCATACAGTGTCCAGATGTCTGCGCCGTGAAATGGCAGGCTATCAGCATGAATGTCCAAAGGATCTCGATTAAGACTGCGTGGTACAGCTTGTAATAAAGCGGCATCATATTGGTCATGATAAGCCGTCTTCTTTCCCAGCGTTAAATTATCGAGAGCAGGGTTATTCTGATAGTGAGACATAGTGATCCTTATCTTTCGGCACATCAGTCCTTAATAGGTAAACTGAGTACGTTTTATTCGTTTGTTAACTTCTGTCATAATACCACTTATCTGTAATATTGAGTCCGCCAATTTAAATTGGTTTAAATAATGTTATTTCTAACAATTGAAAAACGATGAATACAATAATCTCTGATTTAATTAAAAATTTTACTAGCCAG
The DNA here is from genome assembly GCF_028484855.1 of Providencia sp. PROV033. Lineage (NCBI taxonomy): Bacteria > Pseudomonadati > Pseudomonadota > Gammaproteobacteria > Enterobacterales > Morganellaceae > Providencia > Providencia sp. PROV033. The sequence continues at coordinate 89,155 of NZ_JAMPSW010000001.1, forward strand.
TATGTAGCAAAGTGGCAAGACGTTACGGGATTACCGCCAAGTTCCGCTGAACTTTATGGCGTACCGTCTCCTTGTATCGTCCGTACTGGTGACGATGTGGTTTATTGGGAGCCTCAACCATTTCCATTAGCAGAAAAAAGCCTAAGTAATGTAGCTAATGGTGTCGACTTGCAATTACAAGATGACATCCATGCTTTTTATACTACGCAATTAGCCGGAGATATGTGTGCGACATTCAATGATCTGTCATTGAACTTGGTTCAAGTGTGGAGTGAAGAAGATTTTATTCGTTTACAAGAAAACCTGATTGGGCATCTAGTGACGCAAAAACGATTAAAGTTATCACCAACGCTGTTTATCGCCACATTAGATTCTGAATTAGAGATGATTTCCATGTGTAATTTAACGGGAGAAATTATTGTGGAAACATTCGGAAGTAAGCAGCGACGGGTAATTGCAGAAAATCTTGCGAGTTTTATTCAACAGTTGAAGCCAGTTATATCATCTCAGGGGTAAGAGATTAGCAGCATTGAACTGTAAGTTATTACCTACAATTGGGTTAAGCCATATCTTAATAAATTTTCATTTTACTGAAATGATAACTATTTAACTTTTAATTTCATGGCATTACTATCTATTTTAAGTTTTTTATTATTTTTTGAACCACATAAGAATGGAATACTAGGTTGTTTCATTAATGGATTTAATACATTCTTATCGGGCTGGACAGGGTAGTTGTTTAGCGATTTACATTTTAAAAACAAGGAAATGGATAGCCTAGCAGAGCAGTTAATTTGCTCATTTTTCTAACAGGATGTTAGGCGGCAGGAAGTCGCATTGCAGGATGCAAGTCAGTTGATAGATAAGTAGCCAGTTAGTTTTTAACTGGCTACTTTTTTTTATTTCTGCGCCGTGTTTGAGTAGAGGGTAAGGGATTGAACTATGTTCTGGAACATGGCTTCTCGTAGCGCCTCGCGTTTACGGAATTCAGAGCGTCTCTGGCTTTTAACGGATTCAATATCACGTACGGGTTCTTGAAGCGGTAACTGATACCATCCCGCAGAATTTAATACACCGCCACACTCTTCCCAAAACGTATCGTAGCTGGATTTTAAATGCTGGCTCTTGATATGACAGTTATTCGAAATCCCGTTAATCGATTTGATTTGGAAATAAGCCGCTACAGCATAAATGGCTGACATTAACAGATTTTTAGGCCTCATTGCGTGCATTTGTTTCGTGATAGATTTCACTTGCTCTACGCTCTGCTCGGTAGATGGTCCTTGTAGAGAACACACATAGAGTTGACCTTGTTCCCCGAATGAGAAACTCATCAGATAGATTTCATCTCCAGTTTCATTGAGTAAATGAATTGAGAGATCCCCTTCACGAGGATATTGGGAATAGATCATTTTTAATTGCGCAAAATCACCCGATTTTAGCTCAATATTAGCAATAGTCAGCCCTTCACGTTTATCCGAAAACATGGCAGTAATGGCTTCGGGGGTAAAGGTTCTTTCAATTAAGTCTAATGTGTAGCTCGCAGTTGATAACTTTTCTTTACCGCTCCACGCTTTGTGCAGATATTTATTTATAGGACGCTCAATAAATTGTGGTACGCCATCAATGGACGCGGATAATAGAGCGCTCTGATAGCTGTCGCACATCGATTGATATTGCTGATATTGTTGTGAAGGCAATCTAGCAATGCGAATCTTTCTTTTTAGCTGTACATATTTGTTAGTGAAAGATTTCCATGTCTGATTTTGTTGACGCCACTGCTTTAATAGTCCCATAGATAAACCATCTTTATGTTAATAATGAAAAAAGCAAACTGTATAGAAAAACATTTGATAATAAATGCCAAATATACAATAAATGATAAATGATTATTAATTTTTTTAATAAATATGAGCGAAAGGATATAGCGGAATAATTTGAGGGCGTTTGATTGCTTTTTATTTCAGCCATCCCCATGTTTTCGACAGAACCGTGCCATAAAATACGGTATATTTTGAATTATTACAGTCGAATAGGTTTTAGTATGAATATTGAGCAACGCATTCTAGAGAAACTCGGGCATCTCGAAATGGAAATGAGAGACAAATCTCTATGGGATGAGCTTCCACCAAGCCCTGAAGCGTTTGAAAGCGTAGAACCTTTTGCTATTGATACGATGGAAGCTGCGCAATGGTTACAGTGGATCTTAATTCCCCGCCTAACCGCAATGATAGATCAAGGTGCGATGTTACCGAACAATTTTGCTATTGCCCCTTATTTTGAGGAAATCTACAAAGAAGATGAGGAAGGGCGCTTTATTGTGTTCCTAGACCATCTTCGTGAGTTAGATAGCTATTTTCAATTCACCATGATGGGCGAGTAACTGATGCTGGAAATTATCTATCAAGATGAGTATGTGGTTGCAGTCAATAAACCTGCAGGCATGTTAGTTCATCGCAGCTGGCTCGATAGTAAAGAGACGGTGTTTGTCATGCAAACATTGCGAGATCAAATTGGGCAGCATGTTTTTCCTATTCACCGTCTTGATAGACCGACATCAGGCGTTTTGCTGTTTGCGTTGTCCAGTGATGTAGCAAGGCTACTGGCAGAGCAGTTTGAGCAGCATCGTATGGAAAAAGTGTATCATGCGATTGTTCGAGGCTATGTCATGGATGGGGATAGGTTGGACTATCCGTTATTGGAAGAGCTCGACAAAATTGCAGATAAAAATGCGACGAAAGAACCAAGGCTACAAGAGTGTGTTACTCACTATAAACCGTTGGCAACAGTCGAGTGCTCTGTCGCTATCGGTCGCTATGATACTGCCCGTTTTAGTCTTGTCGAGTTAAAACCAGAAACAGGTCGTAAGCATCAATTAAGACGGCATATGTCCCACTTGCGCCACCCAATTATTGGGGATAGCAAGCATGGTGATTTACGGCAAAATCGCGGTGTGGCTGAGCATTTTTCTGTCTCACGTTTGATGCTACATGCTAGTCAGCTAATATTTATTCACCCTATAACAGAAGAAAAAATATCCTTAGTCGCATCGTGGGATGCACAATGGCTATCACTCATTGAGCAATTTGGATGGATTGACGCCGTCAATGAGCTCGACATCGATGTTATCAATCGTTCTATTTGATATTTTTTCATAAGGAGGGGCATTATGTCCAAAATCGGAATTTTTGTCGGGACGGTATATGGTAATGCATTAGCCGTTGCAGAAGTGGCGCAAGAGATTCTTGAACAGCAAGGTCATGAAATTGAAGTGTTTGATGAGCCGACATTGGCGGATTGGCAAGTCTATAATGCAGGTGAAGGTATTGCTTTGGTGATCACCTCTACCACTGGGCAAGGTGATTTCCCTGATACGATCGCGCCCCTATTTTATGAAATTAAAGATGTTATCGGTTATCAGCCTGAGCTGAGATATGGCGTCATTGCTTTAGGTGATAGCAGTTATGAAAATTTCTGTGGGGCAGGAAAGCAATTCGATGAGCTGTTAGCCGAGCAATCGGGCAGTCGTATTGGCGATATCTTATTTATTGATGCGACTGAAGTGGAAGAGCCCGAAGAGTTTGCTAAAGCATGGTTACAGGCTTGGGCTGATATGCTTTAAGTATGATAAAACAAGCATCTGCACTGTAAAAGTATTGGTGGTTGAATACCAAACGAGGATTTACAGTGCAGTGGGAAAACGCGATTATTTACGCGTTAACTTTTCAAGGTCGGCTTCAATTTCTGCGATTTTGTTGGATACCACATGCTCTAAATGACGTAAGTCATCCAAGATTTTGTGTTTTAAATCGATATCAGTGTGGTCGCTTTGACAAATTTGATCTAATTCTTCAATTACATAACGTAAGTTAGTATTGATTTCGTTAATTTCTTTGAAGTTATTGCTACCATCAGTGGCTGCTACCGTTTTACGCTGACGTGGGTATTTAAATTTCACGCTTTTAGCGAAGAACTCACCTTTATCTTTACGAAAATAGATTTTTAAAATGTCGTTATTAGCTTCTTGGCGCAGGGAATAGCGGTCGATATCTTGTGGATTGCTGATACCTAAACTTTTCAGATTGTCGTACATATTAGCTCGCTTAATCGTAAGGGACTATGTCAATGACCTTGGGGTTATAAACAAAGCGGTCTCTCTTTATAACCATTTACTGAGCCCTAATTGCTTATAGAATGATGAGTGACAAAATAACCATCTAATAATAGCAGTTAATTGACCAAGGGCGGTAAATTCTCGGTCATATTATGCGCGATTAATCGTGTTTGACCAACCTCTCTTTCTAATAAAAAATACTTTATTATTTAGGTTATTTATCTATAACCCAGAGGTTTCTGCTGACTTAACGGGGTATTTATGCTTAGGGGAAGGAATTTTTCATTGTGGATCAAGGGGCACTCGGCTACCCGATTTGCAGACAAAGTATGCGCTTCGGGGTAGCTTTGCGTTTGGCACCTTGTAACCCTTAAAATATAAGGGGGAGGTGAGAGTTTTGAGATTGATTAAGTAGTTAGAGGATAATTATCCGCATATTACTCATCAATACTTCTTAATAACTCGTTGATACCCACTTTACCGCGGGTTTTTTCATCGACTTTCTTCACAATCACTGCACAGTATAGGCTGTAGCTACCATCTTTAGAGGGTAAGTTACCTGAAACTACAACAGAGCCGGCAGGGACGCGACCATAGAAAATTTCACCAGTCTCACGATCATAAATTTTGGTGCTTTGACCCAAGTAAACGCCCATTGAAATAACAGAACCCTCTTCGACGATCACCCCTTCAACGACTTCAGAACGTGCGCCGATAAAGCAGTTATCTTCGATGATAGTCGGATTCGCTTGTAATGGTTCAAGAACACCACCGATACCAACACCACCAGATAAGTGAACATTCTTACCGATTTGTGCACAAGAACCCACGGTTGCCCATGTATCAACCATTGTGCCTTCATCTACATACGCCCCAATATTGACGTAAGATGGCATTAATACGCTGTTTTTAGCAATATAAGCGCCTTGACGTACTGCGGCTGGTGGCACAACGCGGAAGCCTTCACGTTCAAAACGGGCTTTGTCGTAGTCAGCAAATTTCATCGGAACTTTATCAAAATAACGACTTTCTGCGCCTTCAATGACTTGGTTATCATGAATACGGAATGAGAGTAAAACGGCTTTTTTCAACCACTGGTGAGTGATCCAAACTCCGCCAATTTTTTCTGCCACGCGCAGTTTACCGCTATCTAATAATGCGATGGTTTCTGTCACTGCTTGTTTGACGGCAGGTGTCACGGTGTTAGGCGTAATCGATGCGCGATCTTCAAAGGCTTGCTCAATAATTGCTTGTAATTGTTGCATTAATGCTTTTTCTCCTACAATGGTTCTCAGTCAGGGACATGCCATAAATCAGGTTGGCACTATAATTTATCCTTCGATTTAAGGGCTTCTGTCAACCTTTCTGATAACTCTTGTTGCATATTTTTATCCAGCGCTTTGTGTTCTTTGTCGGCGAGAACAAAAAAGTCTTCGACTTTTTCACCAATAGTGGTGATACGGGCACCGTATAACGAAATCTCCATTTGGGCAAAAATATGCCCTATTTTGGCAAGCAGTCCAGGTTGATCGAGGGCGAATAACTCCATGTAGGTACGACGTTCATGATTGGAGTGCAAGAAATTCACTTTCGTTGGCACGCTGAAATGACGCAATTTAGCTGGGATCATGCGCGGTTTTGGTAATGGAATTTCCGGTTGTTGAACCGCGAGTAACAAGGCTTTGCGAATATGTTCATATCGATCTTTTGAAAGTGGTGAGCCATTGGGTTCAAGTACAACAAACGTATCCATCGCCATATTATCTTTATTGGTAAAAATTTGAGCGCTATGAATACTTAAATTGCGTCTATCAAGTTCACTCGCAACTGCTGCAAATAAGTGTGGCTTATCATGACACCAGATGAAAATCTCCGTTCCACCATGTTTGGGCTGCGTGCTGATTAATATCAATGGTTGGGTTAAATCATGTTTGAGCAGATGATTAGCATGCCAAGCGAGTTGCATGGGGGTGTGGCGTAGAAAATAATCCGCATGGCAGCGGGACCATAATTTGTTGAGCTGTTCTTCATCAATATGAGATTGGCGTAGCAGCGATAGTGCCTGATAACGATGGTGGCGAATGCGTTCTCGAAGATCTGGAGTGCTTTGCATTCCTTGGTTAAGCTGATGCTCTGTTGAAAGGTAGAGTTCGCGAATCAGGCTTTGTTTCCAACTATTCCATAATGTACTGTTTGTGGCACAAATATCTGCAACGGTTAAGCACATAAGGTAGTTTAAGCGAGCGGTCGATTTTACATTTCCAGCAAATTGTTTAATCACATCAGGATCTTGAATATCTCGGCGCTGCGCTGTTACGGACATTAGCAGGTGGTTTTTCACTAGCCATGCAACGAGTTCGGCATCTTTGGTCGTAAAATCGTGTTGTAGAGCGAACTCATAGACAAATTCAGCTCCTAGCTCAGAATGATCTCCAGAGCGTCCTTTGGCGATATCATGAAACATGGCGGCTAATCGTAGGAGCTCTGGCTGCAAAATTTTCGGGTAAACACTGACGCAGAGAGGGTGCTCGCGGCGATTTTCTTCTTGTGTGAAGCTATCAATTTTTTGTAGAACGCGAATGGTGTGTTCATCCACGGTATAGGCGTGGAATAGGTCAAACTGCATTTGACCCACAATATTGCTCCAAAACGGGGTATAGGCACTGAGAACACTGTGTAAGTGCATGGGCACAAATGCCCCTTTGATTGCTCTGGGGTGGCGCAATATTTTCACAAACATACGGCGCGCTTCAGGAATTTCACATAAGGGAACCTTAAGATCGCGCCTTGCAAACCGTAATTGGCGTAATGTTGTGGAATAAATACCGTCAATATTCGGATTGCGCGCCATTTGATAAAACATTTTTAAAATGGCTTCGGGCTGCTTGATGAACAGCATTTCATCAATAACATCGATTAAATTACCACGTAGTTGAAAATACTCATCGATAGGTCGTGGTTTTTCATTTGGATTCAACGCTAAGATGGCTTCATCAAAGAGCTGAAGTAGCATTTGGTTTAGTTCTCTAACGCGGCGAGTGACGCGATAGAAATCCTTCATCATACGTTCGACAGGCTGGTTCCGTTCACCGGTATAACCTAATGATTGTGCAACACTAAATTGGCGGTCGAATAGTAATCGGTTATCATAGCGCTTAACGACCAAGTGTAAGGCAAATCGAATTTTCCATAAGAATGTTAAACACTCTTTGAGCTCATGGCGTTCCTCTTCGGTGAGAAAGCCAAATCCAACCATTTCATCTACGGTCGTTGCGCCAAAATGACGTCGTCCTACCCACAGTAAGGTATGAACATCTCGTAATCCTCCGGGGCTACTTTTAATGTCAGGCTCTAAGTTGTAACTGGTACTGTGATAACGCTGGTGGCGTTCTTGCTGTTCTGCCAACTTAGCGGCGAAGAAAGTGGCTGAAGGCCAAAAGTCATCACTAAATATGGTTTTCTGTAAGGTTAAAAATAGCGCGATATCACCACAAATTAGACGAGATTCAATCAAATTAGTGGCAGTGGTTAAGTCTTGTTTTCCTGCCTCAATGCATTCTTCCAGTGAGCGAACGCTGTGCCCAATATCAAAGCGTAGATCCCAAAGTAAGGTGATAAATTGTCCCACTTTGGTGGCAATATTTTCAGGAAGAGGCTGTTGGCTTAGGACTAAAATATCAATATCTGACAGTGGGTGAAGTTCATGACGCCCGTAGCCGCCCACTGCAATCAGTGACATATTGGCACATTGATCAAATTGGTAAGATTGCCAGAGCTTGGTCAGTAAGGCGTCAAGGTAGTCGCTGCGCGCGTGCAGTAAATCCACGACATTTTGCCCTTGGTGAAAAGCGGATTCTTGCCAAGCATCAAATTGATCAACGTGTTGTCGAAGCGCTGAAAGCTCAAGGTCAGAAGGTTGGAACTGAGTGGGGGAGAGGTAGCTGTTTGAAGGTGCTGTCATCATGATCTGTCCGTGTTGAGAGCCATACAGAGATTATGATCAGCTTACGTTTTTTTAGCAGGGATGAACAGTAAAACTAAGCTCCTCATACGAGGAGCTTAAAGATGATTACTCGTTAATCAGAACAGCCGAAATAAAAGGCTCTTCTTCTTTACGTAGCGTTAAAATTTCACAGCCATTGTCAGTCACTGCTAAGGTGTGTTCGTACTGCGCAGACCAACCGCGGTCTTTGGTTTTCACGGTCCAGCCATCTTTCATGGTGCGGATGCGGTAATCGCCTGTATTGACCATTGGCTCGATAGTAAATGTCATTCCTTTTTGCAGGACAACACCGCTGTCATCTGCATCATAGTGTAGAACTTGTGGTTCTTCGTGGAAGCCTTCACCAATACCGTGTCCGCAATATTCGCGAACAACGGATAAGTCTTGTTTTTCAACAAATTCTTGAATTGCTTTACCGATAGTACGTAAACGGATACCCGGTTTAACCATGCGAATTGCCAAATATAAGCTTTCTTGGGTTACTTGGCACAGGCGCTCGCCTTGGATCGTTGGTTTACCGACGATGAACATTTTAGAAGTATCACCGTGGAAGCCATTTTTGATAACGGTAACATCAATGTTAACCACATCACCGTCTTTTAGAATTTTATCGTCGCTTGGAATTCCGTGACAGATAACATCATTCACAGAAATACAAACAGATTTAGGGAAACCATGGTAGTCAAGGCAGGCAGGGATCGCTTGTTGTTGCTCAACAATGTGTTTGTGGCAAAGGCGATCCAGTTCACCTGTACTGACTCCCGGCACAACATGCGGTGCAATCATTTCTAACACTTCTGCTGCTAGGCGACCAGCAACACGCATTTTCTGAATATCTTCTTCAGTTTTGATAATAATAGCCATGAGTTCAGTCCATATATGTCTGCAAGAATTTGAGACATGTTAAAAAAAGGGATTCGAAATGGGCAATTGTTGCGACATTTTTACTGTTGATGCTGAGTATGGTAACAGTCACCGCATTTTCTGCCAACTAGTAGGCGATATGTTTAGGCGCCTAGAGTCGGGTTAAAAACAACGAATGAGGCATAGGGTAAGCCAAGCCTTAAGGTGGGTTTGTTCAAATTGAGCTTTTTAGAGCACAAATTGCCAAAATTGCTCATCTATTCTAGATGGAATAGTTTTTACTTCTCGCATTTTTCGCTATCGTTTTGTTGTCGTTCCAAATTTGCTAAATAGTGATTTTATTTTGCGGTAAAGTTCGTCGTGACGGGAATGACTATTTCGGTTTTTATCAGTGAAAAAAACAACAATTATTGGATTACAACTGCATTTTATGGTATAAAGCGCGCCGGCAATCCATATTTTTCTCTTTATCTCATTTTTTAATCCAATCTTGGGTTTGCGAATGAACATTGAAGACATCAATTGGATGTGCGTAAACTAAAACTCAATTGTGTAATAACACACACGAATCGGCACATGCGCCGGGGTGCTCTTATGCGTTTAGACGCAGCTTTAGAGTCGGTAGCATGGGATTCGTGGAGGCATAACCCCAATTACTTATATACAGAGGTATAAAATGGCAACTGTTTCCATGCGCGATATGTTACAAGCGGGCGTTCACTTTGGTCACCAGACTCGTTACTGGAACCCTAAAATGAAACCTTTCATTTTCGGCGCTCGTAACAAAGTTCATATCATCAACTTGGAAAAGACTGTTCCAATGTTCAACGAAGCTCTGGCTGAGTTGACTAAAATTGCTTCTCGTAAAGGCAAAATTCTGTTTGTTGGTACTAAACGTGCTGCAAGCGAAGCCGTTCAAGAAGCTGCTAACAGCTGTGATCAATATTTCGTTAACCACCGTTGGTTAGGTGGTATGCTGACTAACTGGAAAACTGTTCGTCAGTCAATCAAACGTCTGAAAGATCTGGAAGTTCAGTCACAAGACGGTACTTTCGACAAACTGACCAAGAAAGAAGCGCTGATGCGTACTCGTGAACTTGGTAAGTTAGAAAACAGCTTAGGCGGTATCAAAGATATGGGCGGTTTACCAGACGCTCTGTTCGTTATCGATGCAGACCACGAACACATTGCTATCAAAGAAGCTAACAACCTGGGTATCCCAGTTTTCGCTATCGTTGATACTAACTCTGATCCAGACGGTATCGACTTCGTTATCCCTGGTAACGACGATGCAATCCGTGCAATCAAACTGTATCTGGGCGCTGTTGCAAACACCGTTCGTGAAGGCCGTTCACAAGATCTGGCTGTTCAAGCAGAAGAAAACTTAGTAGAAGCTGAATAATAAGGTCACCCCTTATTAACTAGGTATTGCTATACAGGTACTGCTATATATAGTTAGAAGGGGCCTGATTGGGCCCCTTTTGTACTCTGTGAATCAGAACTATCCACGTGAGAAAACTCTCACGGGGAACATCGAGGAATAAATCACATGTCTGGAATTACCGCTGCATTGGTAAAAGAACTGCGCGAACGTACTGGCGCAGGTATGATGGAATGTAAAAAAGCATTAGTTGAAGCTAACGGCGACATCGAATTAGCAATCGACAACATGCGTAAATCAGGTCAAGCAAAAGCGGCTAAAAAAGCAGGTCGCGTTGCAGCTGAAGGCGTTATCCTGACTGAAGTTTTCAACGACGGTAAAACTGGCGCACTGATCGAACTGAACTGTGAAACTGACTTCGTTGCTAAAGATGCTGGTTTCTTAGCATTCGGTAAAGAAGTATTAGCTTCTGTTGTTGCAGATAAAAATGCTGATATCGACGCTCTGAAAGCAAAATTCGAAGAAGCTCGTACAGCGTTAGTTGCGAAAATTGGTGAAAACATCAATATCCGTCGCGTTGCTATTCTGGAAGGCGCACAAGTAGGTAGCTACCTGCACGGTGCTCGTATCGGTGTTCTGGTTGCTGGCGAAGGCGCAGATGAAGAACTGCTGAAACACATCGCTATGCACATTGCTGCAAGCAAACCAGAATATGTGACTCCAGACAACGTTCCAGCTGATGTTGTTGCTCACGAGCACCAAATTCAGTTAGACATCGCTATGCAATCTGGTAAACCACGCGAAATCGCTGAAAAAATGGTTATCGGTCGCATGAACAAATTCACTGGCGAAATCTCTCTGACTGGCCAGCCTTTCGTAATGGATCCAAGCAAATCTGTTGGTGACTTACTGAAAGAAAAAGGTGCTACTGTAACTAACTTCATCCGTTTCGAAGTTGGCGAAGGTATCGAAAAAGTTGAAACTGACTTCGCAGCAGAAGTTGCTGCAATGAGCAAGTAATCAACTTAAAGGGCCGCCAATTGGCGGCCTTTCTTTAATACACTGCATATTTCAAGCTGCATGCTTTCGCACTCTTTTAGAGTAGCGACTTAACTTCCTGCAACTTGAACTATTTTTGTGTAGCATTCTGTATAAATACATTTTTCGGCATAGAGAGCGTGACTCTTTATGTATGACTCCAATAATGACCTGTTAGGACACAACTCATGGCAACCAATGCAAAACCCGTTTATCAGCGTATTCTGCTTAAACTAAGTGGCGAGGCTCTACAAGGTGCAGAAGGTTTTGGTATCGATGCTAGCGTTTTAGATCGTATGGCTCAGGAAATCAAAGAACTTATAGAACTGGGTATACAGGTCGGTGTGGTTATTGGTGGTGGTAACTTGTTCCGCGGTGCTGGCTTGGCACAAGCAGGTATGAATCGTGTTGTTGGTGACCATATGGGGATGCTAGCAACTGTCATGAACGGTCTGGCAATGCGTGATGCACTACACCGTGCATACGTTAACGCAAGACTGATGTCTGCAATTCCACTCAATGGCGTATGTGATAACTATAGCTGGGCTGAAGCCATTAGCTTATTGCGTCATGGTCGTGTGGTTATTTTCTCTGCGGGTACAGGAAATCCATTCTTCACAACGGACTCAGCGGCTTGCTTACGAGGCATTGAAATTGAAGCTGATGTTGTACTGAAAGCCACAAAAGTTGATGGCGTTTACTCGTCAGATCCTGCCAAAGATCCTGATGCCGTTCTGTATGAAAAACTGAATTATCAAGATGTTCTTGAGCGTGAATTGAAAGTTATGGACTTAGCTGCATTTACGCTAGCCCGCGATCACAACCTGCCAATTCGTGTTTTCAACATGAATAAGCCAGGCGCATTACGCCGTGTTGTGATGGGTGAAAACGAAGGAACTCTGATTTCTCACAATTAATACTCAGAGACATGACCTGAGTTTGAATGTATTATCTAGCATAAATTCAGACAATTTAAGCGAGGCTGCTTAGCGGCCTTTAATAACTAGTTCTTAAGGGTTGATAACGTGATTAACGAAATCCAAAAAGATGCTCAAGACCGTATGGAAAAGAGCCTTGAATCATTAAAAAGTCAAATCAGTAAAGTTCGTACTGGCCGCGCTTCTCCAAGCCTGTTAGACGGTATCACTGTTGAATATTACGGTTCTGCGACGCCTTTACGTCAATTAGCTAACGTGACTGTTGAAGATTCACGCACATTAGCTATTTCTGTTTTTGACCGCAGCATGTCTCCTGCAATTGAAAAAGCAATCATGGCATCTGACTTAGGTCTGAATCCTTCTTCAGCGGGTACTGTTATCCGCGTTCCACTTCCTCCATTGACTGAAGAACGTCGTAAAGACTTAATCAAAGTGGTACGTGGTGACGCAGAACAAGGTCGTATTGCTATCCGTAACGTCCGCCGTGACGCTAACGATAAAGTTAAAGCTTTACTGAAAGATAAAGAAATCAGTGAAGATGACGAGCGCCGTTCACAGGATGACATCCAAAAGTTGACTGATCATTTCATCAAAAAAGTGGATGAAGCATTGGCTCAGAAAGAAGCGGAGCTGATGGAGTTTTAATCCATCTTAATAATAAAGCCATCTGAACACATTTTTTAAAAGTGTGCTTTAGCATGGCTTTATTATTTATCATTTCTATTAAACAATCCTTTCTCATCACTAAGCTGATATAATCTCAGTATTGAATTAATACAGAGCATCTGATCACTATGAAACGTCTTACTATCCTGGGTTCTACAGGCTCAATCGGTACAAGTACACTTTCTGTTGTTCGTCAAAATCCTGATAAATTCCAAATTCTTGCATTAGTTGCAGGTCAAAACGTATCTGAAATGGCAAGCCAGTGCCTTGAATTTAATCCTAAATATGTCTCTATGTCTGATGAGCGTGCCGCGAAAGCATTACGTTCTATTTTGACGGAAAATAACTGCAAAACAGACGTTTTATCGGGCAAAGAATCAGCAATTGAACTCGCGGGACTCGATGAAGCAGATCAAGTGATGTCAGCTATTACGGGGGTCGCAGGACTTTTGCCAACGCTAGCGGCTATCCGTAAAGGAAAAAGAATATTATTAGCGAATAAAGAGTCTCTGATTACCAGTGGCCGTTTATTCTTTAATGCGATTCGTGAGCACCATGCTACAGTTTTCCCAATAGATAGCGAGCATAATGCAATTTTCCAAAGTTTACCTGAAGAAATTCAGCTGAATTTAGGTTTTGCAGATCTAACGGCTTCCGGTATTTCCAGCATTGTTTTGACGGGGTCCGGTGGACCATTTAGGGATACGCCATTATCTTATTTTGATCAAGTGACGCCTGATGAAGCGTGTAACCACCCAAATTGGTCTATGGGGCGTAAGATCTCCGTTGATTCTGCAACGATGATGAATAAGGGGCTAGAATATATCGAGGCCTGTTATTTTTTTAATGCGACTGAACAGCAGATGGAAGTGATTATTCACCCACAATCGGTGATCCACTCGATGGTGCGTTATCGTGATGGCAGTGTGATTGCTCAATTAGGAACGCCGGACATGCGTACACCAATTTCGTATAGCATGGCATACCCTCAGCGTATTATTTCTGGTGCTAAACCATTGGATTTCACTACATTATCTTCACTGACTTTCGTTGAACCTGATTATCAACGTTATCCTTGCCTGAAATTGGCTATCGATGCATGCCACCAAGGCCAAGCGGCTACCACAGTATTAAACGGTGCGAATGAAATTACCGTAGGCGCATTTTTGGAAGAGAAAATTCGTTTTACGGATATTGCAAAAATCAACCACAAGATTATGGATAAATTAGATTTTTCGGAACCCACATCCATTGATGAGGTCTTAGAAATCGATGCTTGTGCTCGTCGTGAAGCCGCTCAACTCATTACTCAAGAATTTTAATCTTGATATGTGATTTATTTAGTTGCTGATAACTATAATATATCTTTAATATGTGGCGGGTTGAGAATAAAAAGCATATCAACAATAAGTAAATTAAGGATGTGTCTTATCAGCAATTATAATCATAAGAGTTATGATTGAGCCGGATTTCCCAAGTAGTACAGACAAGGATTAACATTTAATGAACTCTAGTGGTGAAAATCTCTCTGATTCTATGATGCCTAAGCATGTTGCTATCATTATGGATGGCAATGGGCGATGGGCAAAGCAGAGAGGAAAATTCAGAATTACTGGTCATCGAGCAGGTGTTGAATCTGTACGTAGTTCTGTGCGTTTTGCAGTAAAGAATAATATTCGTTCTCTCACACTTTACGCATTCAGCAGTGAAAACTGGAAAAGACCTGAGAAAGAAGTCAGTTCACTGATGGATCTGTTTGTTTTTGCATTAGATAATGAAGTCAAAAACCTGCATAAAAATAACGTAAAACTAAAAATTATTGGTGATGTTGGTCGCTTTAGTGAAACTTTAAGAAAAAGAATTGATAAAGCCGAAGCATTAACAGCGAATAATACGGGGCTACAGCTGAATATTGCCGCCAATTATGGTGGACGATGGGACATCGTTAATAGTGTTAAACAAGTATATGAGAAAGTGAATCGTGGTGAGTTGTCTGTCGATGACATCACGGAAAGTACGATTAGTGACCACATTTGTATGCATGATCAAGAGTGTGTTGATTTGGTTATTCGTACAGGTGGAGAACATCGCATTAGTAATTTCTTGTTATGGCAGGTTGCGTATGCGGAATTTTATTTCACCAACGTTTTATGGCCAGATTTTGATGAAATGGTGTTTCAGGATGCAGTCGATGCTTTTAGCAAGCGCGAACGCCGTTATGGTGGGGCAGAATCAGATGACGAACTTGTCAAATAAAAGGGGATGGATGTGCTGAAGTATCGTTTACTCACTGCGGTGATTTTAATTCCAATTGTTATTGCTGCACTTTTTTTACTGTCTCCAGCGAATTTCGGTCTAGTTGTGATAGCTGTCTGTGCTCTAGGTGCGTGGGAATGGGCCCAATTTGCAGGATGGCACTCTCCAGCTAAACGTATTGGTTTAGCTGTTGTATTTGCAGTGGCACTACTCGCAATACAATTTTCTCTGCTTGATATGACTGCGTTAGCCAATTCCTCGTTTATTTTATATAGCCTATGGGCGGGTTTAATCTGGTGGATTGCCGCAATTTTATTAGTGGTGACTTACCCTGCATCGGCATCGTGGGGCAAATCAGTCATTATTCGATTGCTATTTGGTGTATTAACTATCGTACCTTTCTACAGCGGTATGATGGTATTAAGAACGATTGGTTATCAAGCGGATACCTCTGTTGGAGCATGGTGGCTGCTGTATGTCATGTTGTTGGTATGGGGAGCGGACTCCGGCGCTTACGCATTTGGACGTACGATAGGGCGTAATAAAATGGCACCGAAAGTGTCTCCGGGTAAAACATGGGAAGGCTTAATCGGTGGTTTGATTACTGCGGGAATTATCTCATGGTTATTTAGCCTGTATGCCCCAATCCCTGCAATGCCAGATTATTTACTAGTGACTTCAATTATTGTTGTTGTAGTATCAGTGTTTGGTGATTTGACAGAAAGTATGTTTAAACGCCAATCAGGTATTAAAGATAGTAGCCATTTGATCCCAGGTCATGGCGGAATATTAGATAGAATTGATAGCCTAACTGCGGCAATTCCCGTATTTGCAGGGCTGAATTTGTTAGTTTTTAACGGTTTTGGTCTTTAGGAAGATTAATGGGATTTATTTGGAGCTTAGCGGCGTTTATTATTGCAATTGGTGTGCTGATTACCGTGCACGAATTTGGGCATTATTGGGTCGCGCGTCGTTGCGGTGTTTACGTTGAAAAATTCTCTATAGGGTTTGGTAAAACACTCTGGCGTAAAGTTGATAAACATGGCACCGAGTTTGTTTTGGCACTGATCCCGCTTGGTGGTTACGTCAAAATGCTCGATGAACGCGTTGGTGAAGTGAGCCCAGAACGTCGACATTTGGCTTTTAATAACAAAACAGTTGGGCAGCGAGCCGCCATTATTAGCGCGGGACCTCTTGCGAACTTTTTGCTTGCTATTGTTGTCTACTGGATTGTCTTTATGATTGGGATACCGTCAGTTCGCCCAGTGATTGAGAGTATTAAACCGAATTCTATTGCCGCTGAGGCAAATTTTGAGCCTCAGATGGAACTAAAATCGATAGATGGTATCGAAACACCTGATTGGAATTCAGTTCGTTTAGCATTGGTGAGTAAAATAGGTGATAGGGAATTTACTGCACAAGTTTTGCCTCAAGGATATAATGAGCCGGTTTCTAAAACAGTAGATTTAAGTTCATGGCAATTTGATCCTGAAAAACAGGACCCAATTTTATCCATTGGTATTATGCCAGTGTCTGCGAAAGTTGATCCGGTTATCCATAAAGTAACGGAAGGCTTAGCGGGTGAACGTGCCGGTTTAAAACCGGGAGATAGAATTATCAGTGTCAACGGAGAAGTGCTGGACGATTGGAATCCTGTCACGAGAATTATCCGAAATAATCCGGGGACACCACTAAAATTAGCCGTACAAAGAAATTCGCAATTGATCACTTTAACCTTGGTACCTGATGCTCAGGACGGTAAAAAAGGTGAGCGCTTTGGTGTTGCGGGTGTCGAATTAACAGTGTTACCGTTAGCAGATGAATATAAAATGGTGCAACAGTACAACCCTGTTTCTGCACTATATCAAGCTAGCGATAAGACGTGGCAGTTGATGAAATTGACTGTCAATATGATGGGTAAACTGGTTGTTGGGGATGTCAAACTCAATAACTTGAGCGGTCCGGTATCTATCGCAAAAGGTGCGGGGGTTTCGGCGGAGTCAGGCTTGGTATATTATTTGATGTTTATTGCGCTGATTAGCGTGAATTTAGGCATCATCAATCTATTTCCATTGCCTGTGTTAGATGGGGGGCACTTACTCTTCTTATTAATTGAAAAAATTAAAGGGAGTCCGGTGTCTGAGCGAGTACAAGACTTTAGTTTTCGAATTGGTGCAATGGCATTGATTTTGTTAATGGGGCTTGCACTTTTTAATGATTTCTCTCGCTTCTAATTTTGTAAGCTTGGGACCAGTAAGGAATACGCATAACAACGATGGCGATGAAAAAGTTGCTCATAGCGTCGCTGCTTTTAGGTAGCGCCACTGCATACGGTTCAGACGGATTCGTAGTTAAAGACATTCGTTTCGAAGGTCTACAACGCGTCGCCGTTGGTGCAGCATTATTGAACATGCCTGTCAGGGTCGGGGATTCAATCGATAACGAAGATATTAGTCGTTCGATTCGTTCGCTATTCTCTACGGGTAACTTCGAAGATGTTAGGGTCCTGCGTGATGGAAACACGCTGATCGTTCAAGTTAAAGAGCGACCAACCATCGCGAGTATCACTTTTACAGGAAATAAATCTGTAAAAGATGACATGCTAAAGCAGAACTTGGAAGCATCAAATATCCGTGTGGGTGAGGCATTAGACCGCACTAAAATTGCGAATATTGAAAAAGGCTTAGAGGATTTTTACTACAGCGTTGGTAAATACAATGCAACAGTAAAAGCCGTGGTCACACCATTACCACGTAACCGCGTGGATTTAAAATTCGTGTTCTCTGAAGGCGTATCTGCAAAAATTCAGCAGATCAACATCGTAGGTAATAAAAATTATTCGACAGCGGAATTGGTGAATAAACTCCAATTACGTGACGATGTGCCATGGTGGAACCTTGCGGCTGACCAAAAATATCAAAAACAAAAACTGGCGGGAGACTTAGAAACTCTGCGTAGTTTCTACCTTGATCGTGGTTATGCACGTTTTAATATCGACTCAACACAAGTGAGTCTGACGCCAGACAAGAAAGATATCTACATTACGATTAATGTGACTGAAGGCGATCAATATAAGATTTCCGGTGTAGACGTTAATGGTAATACGGCTGAGCATTTAGCAGATATCCAAGAACTGATCACTATCACACCAGGTGAGTTATACAATGGTGCGCAAGTGACTCAAATGGAAAACCAAATTAAAGATTTATTTGGTCGCTATGGCTATGCGTACCCACGCGTCATGACCCAACCTGAAATTAACGATGCAGATAAAACCGTTAAATTACATGTGAACGTCGATGCAGGTAACCGTTTCTATGTTCGTCAAATTCGTTTCCAAGGTAACGACACCAGTAAAGATTCTGTTTTACGTCGTGAAATGCGTCAAATGGAAGGGGCGTGGTTAGGTAACGATTTAGTTGAATTGGGTAAAGAACGTCTGAATCGTACAGGCTTCTTCGAAACAGTTGATGTTGAAACCCAGCGTATTCCAGGTAGCCCAGACCAAGTTGATGTTATCTATAAGGTTAAAGAACGTAACACCGGTTCAATGAACTTTGGTGTTGGTTTTGGTACTGAAAGTGGCGTTAGCTTCCAAGTTGGTGTAACTCAGGATAACTGGTTGGGTACAGGTAATGCAGTTGGCATTAACGCTAGCCGAAATGACTACTCAACCAACGTCGAGTTTTCAATGACAGACCCTTACTTCACTGTTAACGGTGTGAGTCTGGGTGGACGTATTTTCTATAACGACTTTAGTGCGAAAGATGCGGACTTATCTGGCTATAACAACAAAACGTATGGCCTAGATAGCACATTAAGCTTCCCATTCAATGAAAATAACTCCTTCCGTATTGGTGCGGGTTATGTTCATAACGACCTGTCTGACATGCGTGCGCAAGCAGCTATGTGGGATTATCTGCAATCTATGGGTGAAAACCCACCGGTGACTAAAGATGGTCGTAACAAAGAAAGCTTCAGAGCGGATGACTTTACGCTGAACTTAGGTTGGACGTATAACTCATTAAACCGTGGTTTCTTCCCAACATCGGGTAACAAAACCAGCGTTTCAGGTAAAGTGACAATCCCTGGCTCTGATAACGAATACTACAAACTGCGTTTTGATACTGCCCAATACCTCCCACTGAATGATGATGAAACATGGGTTGTGTTAGGTCGTGCACAGGCAGGTTATGGTGATGGTATTGGTAGCAAACAAATGCCATTCTATGAGAACTTCTATGCAGGGGGCTCTAGCACCATCCGTGGTTTCCGTTCGAATAACATCGGTCCGAAAGCGGTTTATCTGAAGAATATTAATGGCAAAGATGGTCCTGAGCCAGGTAGCCCATCCAGCGATGCAGTTGGTGGTAACGCGATGTATGCAGGTTCATTTGAGTTGATCACCCCAACGCCATTTGTCGACGAAAAATATGCGAATACAATCCGTACATCCCTATTTGTGGATGCGGGTACAGTATGGGATACCAATTGGAATAGTATTAACCCAGCGTGGCGTGCAGGTATGCCTGACTACGGTACAGCAACCAATGTCCGTGTTTCTACGGGTATTGCTTTACAGTGGATTTCGCCGCTTGGACCTCTGGTCTTCTCCTATGCGCAACCTATCAAGGATTACGAAGGCGACAAGTCAGAACAGTTCCAATTTAATATTGGTAGAACTTGGTAATAGCCCAGTCTCTATCGAAA
This sequence comes from Providencia sp. PROV033, assembly GCF_028484855.1. Taxonomy (NCBI): domain Bacteria; kingdom Pseudomonadati; phylum Pseudomonadota; class Gammaproteobacteria; order Enterobacterales; family Morganellaceae; genus Providencia; species Providencia sp. PROV033. The sequence continues at coordinate 109,125 of NZ_JAMPSW010000001.1, forward strand.
TCAGCCCTCATAAGAGAATGAGGGCTACCAAAATTTCCAGCCATAAGAATGGGTTAAGGAGTTTAGTGTGAAAAAATTGTTGTGTGCAGCGGGTGTGAGTATTGCTTTAGCAATGTCTGCGGGTGCGTATGCTGAAAAAATCGCTATCGTGAATGTTGGCGAAGTTTTCCAAAACATGCCTGCTCGTGAAGCCGTTGCTAAGCAGCTTGAAAGTGAATTCAAAAGCCGTGCTACTGAATTGCAAAATCTGGAAAAAGATCTGCAATCACGCGTAGAAAAACTGCGTCGTGACGGTGCGACTATGAGCACTAGTGATCGTGAAAAGCAGGAAAAAGAATTAATCACTAAACGTGACCAGTTTGCAGAAAAAGCTCAAAAATTTGAGGAAGACAATCGTCGTCGTCAATCTGAAGAGCGTAATAAAATTCTGAGCCGTATCCAAGATTCTATTAAAGCTGTTGCAGCGAAAGAAGGCTATGATGTTGTTATCGATGCAAACGCAGTTGCGTATGCAAAAGATGGTATCAATATCACCAGCCAGGTTCAAAAACAGGTTAAATAATAGATGTCTTCAATTCGATTAGCTGACCTCGCTCAGCAGTTGAATGCACAGTTACACGGTGATGGCGATATCGTCATCACCGGTATCGCACCGATGTATTCAGCGAACAATCAACAGATTACTTTTTTATCTGATAGCCGTTACAGCGACAAATTGGCAGACTGCCAAGCTGCTGCTGTGGTTTTAACGGAAAAAGATCTGAGTGCTTGTAAGGTTGCTGCACTGGTTGTAGATAATCCTTACCTTGCTTATGCGTATATGGCACAAATTATGGATACCACTCCAGCTCCTGCGGAGAATATCCATGTTTCAGCCGTTATTGCTGATGATGCTCAGCTTGGTCAAAATGTCGCTATTGGCGCGAATGCTGTTATCGAAAGTGGCGTAGTGCTAGGTGATAACGTTGTGATCGGCGCTGGTTGCTTTATTGGTAAAAACACCCGTATTGGCGCAGGTACCCGTTTATGGGCGAACGTCAGTGTGTATCATCATGTTGAAATTGGTGAAAGCTGTTTAATCCAATCTGGCACAGTGATCGGCTCGGATGGCTTTGGTTATGCCAATGATCGTGGTAATTGGATCAAGATCCCTCAGTTGGGTACCGTGATCATCGGGTCTCGTGTTGAGATCGGCGCGTGTACAACAATTGACCGTGGCGCATTAGATAACACAGTCATTGGCAATGGCGTTATTATCGATAACCAATGCCAAATTGCGCACAATGTAACAATAGGTGATAATACCGCAGTTGCGGGGGGTGTCATCATGGCCGGCAGTTTAAAAATCGGTCGTTATTGTATGATTGGCGGAGCCAGTGTTATCAATGGGCACATGGAAATCTGTGATAAGGTTACCGTAACAGGTATGGGAATGGTCATGCGACCAATTACTGAGCCTGGAGTTTACTCTTCTGGTATCCCTTTACAGCCGAATAAAACATGGCGTAAAACTGCGGCTTTAGTCTTAAACATCAATGAGATGAATAAGCGTCTAAAAACAATTGAACGTGAATTAGATAGCCAAAATCAAAAAAATCAGTAATTATTTGGTAATTCAAGCTAAAATAGTTTCTTGAGTTACGTTTTTCCGGCCTGCCTGTTAACTCACCATTGAGTTAAAGCGGGCCGATTCATTAATTAAATAGTATTAATTGACAGGAAGAGTATTTCGATGAGTGATAATCATACTCTGAATATAGAAGAAATCTTAGAACTACTTCCGCACCGTTACCCATTCCTTTTGGTTGACCGTGTATTGGATTTTGAAGAAGGTAAATCTTTGCGCGCGGTAAAGAACGTCTCTTTTAACGAGCCATTCTTTCAGGGACATTTCCCTAGCAAACCAATTTTTCCGGGTGTTTTAATCTTAGAAGCGATGGCTCAGGCTACAGGCATTCTTGCGTTTAAAAGCGTAGGTAAACTTGAGCCCGGCGAATTGTATTATTTTGCAGCTATAGATAACGCGCGCTTTAAACGTCCCGTTCTGCCAGGAGACCAAATGATCCTGGAAGTCGAATTTATCAAAGAACGTCGCGGTGTTGCTCGTTTTAAAGGTGTTGCAAAAGTTGATGGAGAAGTGGCCTGCGAAGCAGAAATGATGTGCGCCCGTCGTCGTGAGGTCTGATATGATTGACAAAACTGCCTATGTTCATCCCTCATCTATTGTAGAAGATGGAGCTGTTATTGGTGCCAATGTACGCATTGGACCTTTTTGCTATATTGGCGCTGATGTTGAAATTGGTGAAGGTACTGAGCTGAAATCTCACATTGTTGTGAACGGACACACAAAAATCGGTCGTGACAACGTTATTTTTCAATTTGCTTCAATTGGTGAAATTAACCAAGACCTGAAATACCAAGGTGAACCGACTCGTGTTGAGATTGGCGATCGTAACCGCATCCGTGAGAGTGTGACAATCCATCGTGGAACCACACAAGGCGGTGACTTAACTAGAATTGGTAATGATAATTTACTGATGGTTAACGTCCATATTGCACATGACTGCATCATTGGTAACCGCTGTATTATTGCGAATAACGGAACGTTAGGTGGTCACGTCACTTTAGGTGATTTCGCCATTATTGGTGGCATGACTGCGGTGCATCAATTTTGCCAAATTGGTGCCCACGTTATGGTGGGTGGGTGCTCTGGTGTTGCACAAGATGTGCCTCCGTACGTCATTGCACAAGGTAACCATGCAACTCCATTCGGTTTAAACCTTGAAGGTTTGAAACGTCGTGGTTTTGAAAAAGAGTCTCTACATGCGATCCGTAACGCGTATAAAACGTTATATCGCTCAGGAAAATCTTTAGAAGAAGCGCGCGAAGAAATTGCTGAAATGGCTAAAACGGATGAACACGTTAAAGTGTTTAGCGACTTTTTAGAAGACTCAGCACAATCTAAGCGTGGAATTATTCGTTAATTTTTTGCTGTTGTAGATGAAGATACGAAAAGGCCTTTAATAAGGAGCGAATTTTGGTAAATAGCAACCGCCCACTTACTATTGGCCTTGTTGCCGGAGAGACATCTGGCGATATCTTAGGCGCAGGACTCATCCGCGCCTTAAAACAACACGTTCCCAATGCCCGTTTTGTCGGTGTCGCTGGACCACTCATGCAAGCTGAAGGTTGTGAAGCATGGTATGAAATGGAAGAGCTTGCCGTCATGGGAATTGTTGAAGTCCTTGGTCGATTACCTCGCTTATTATCTATACGCAAAGATTTAACTCAGCGTTTTACTGAGTTACAGCCTGATGTGTTTGTTGGTATTGATGCACCTGATTTTAATATCACTCTTGAAGGTCGTTTAAAATCAAAAGGTATTAAAACTATCCATTATGTTAGTCCCTCTGTTTGGGCTTGGCGTCAAAAGCGTGTATTCAAAATTGGTCGCTCAACAAATTTAGTCTTAGCATTTCTCCCATTTGAGAAGGCATTTTATGACCGCTTTGATGTTCCTTGCCGTTTTATTGGGCACACAATGGCGGATTCGATTCCCCTCAACCCAGATAAATACGCGGCACGCGAGCGTTTAAATATCCCAGCAACTGCAAAATGCTTAGCCTTATTACCGGGTAGTCGACATTCTGAAGTGGAGATGCTCAGTGCTGATTTTTTAAAAACCGCTACACTATTAAATAGTCATTTCGATGATTTACATATTGTAGTGCCTTTGGTAAATCAGAAGAGACGTCAGCAATTTGATGAAATAAAGCAGCAGGTTGCTCCTGAATTGAATGTCCATATTCTTGATGGACAAGCTCGCGATGCGATGACTGCGGCTGATGCGACACTTTTAGCATCAGGCACGGCAGCGTTGGAATGTATGCTAACAAAATGTCCAATGGTTGTGGGGTATCGAATGAAACCCTTCACATTCTGGCTTGCAAAGCGCTTAGTTAAAACCCCTTATGTTTCTTTGCCAAACTTATTGGCAGGGAAAGAAATTGTCAAAGAATTACTCCAAGAAGAGTGTCAGCCACAGCAGCTTGCTGCGCAATTACTGCCATTATTGGAAGGTGGTGAAAAAGTGGAAGCGCTGAAGCAAACTTTCTTACAATTGCATCAACTCATTCGTTGTGATGCGGACCAACAAGCCGCAGAGGCTGTACTGGATTTGGTTAGAAAATAATGGAATTTATATACCCGAAAGCCAACTTAATTGCTGGTGTTGATGAAGTCGGTCGTGGACCTTTGGTGGGCGCTGTAGTGACAGCAGCAGTGATTTTAGATCCCAATAATCCTATAGAAGGACTGGCTGATTCAAAAAAGCTCAGTGAAAAGAAACGAGAAAAACTGTTCGATGAAATCAAAGAAAAAGCGCTGTGTTGGTGCATTGGACGTGCTGAACCAGAAGAAATCGATCAGTTGAATATATTGCATGCCACTATGTTGGCGATGCAAAGAGCCGTGGAAGGATTATCGATTAAACCGGAATTTGTTTTGGTGGATGGTAATCGCTGCCCTAAGCTAGATATACCATCACAGGCAGTAGTCAAAGGCGATAGCTTAGTCCAAGAGATAAGCGCGGCATCTATTCTAGCGAAAGTCGTCAGAGATAGAGAAATGGTTGAGCTCGATAAAGCTTTTCCTGAGTATGGTTTTGTGAAACATAAAGGCTATCCTACAGCGTATCATTTAGAAAAATTAGCTGAATTTGGCGCTACCGAGTTTCATCGTAAAAGCTTCGCGCCTGTAAGACGTGCGTTAGACATAAAATAGTCGGCATAGAAAAATAGGTATAAGGTTAATGGCTTCTCCTCGTTTTATTCATCTACGTGTTCATAGTGACTATTCCATGATTGATGGGCTGGCAAAAACCGGTCCATTAGTCAAAAAAGTTGCCGCCATGGGCATGCCTGCATTTGCCATCACGGATTTTACTAACCTTTGTGGGTTAGTGAAGTTTTATGGTGCGGCTCATGGTGCGGGCATCAAGCCAATCATTGGGGCTGATTTTTATATGGAAAGTGAGCAACTGGGTGATGAGGTTGCTCACTTAACCGTTCTGGCTCGCAATAACGAAGGCTATCAAAACCTCACTTTACTCATCTCCGAAGCATACCAAAAAGGCTATGGCGCCATTGGCCCAACGATTCATCGCGATTGGCTTGTCAAACATAAAGAAGGTTTAATCCTATTATCAGGCGGGCGAAAAGGGGATGTGGGGCAATTTTTACTGCGTGGTAACCAAGCGTTAGTCGATGAAAGTCTTGAGTTTTATCAAACACATTTCCCTGATGCTTATTATCTGGAGCTTATACGTACAGGTCGACCTGATGAAGAAAGTTACCTTCATGCGGCGGTTGAGCTGGCAACCCAGCGCGGTCTGCCTGTTGTTGCGACTAACGATGTCTGTTTTATTGAAAGCAGTGATTTTGATGCCCATGAAATTCGTGTCGCTATCCATGATGGTTATACATTAGCCGATCCGAAACGCCCTAAAAATTATAGTCCTCAGCAATACTTACGTACTGAAGAAGAGATGTGTGAGCTGTTTTCCGACATCCCTGAAGCATTAGAAAACAGTGTAGAGATTGCTAAGCGCTGTAACGTAACCATTCGGCTTGGTGAATATTTCCTGCCTAAATTCCCGACTGGGGATATGGAAACAGAAGACTTTTTGGTTATGCGTGCGAAAGAAGGCTTAGAAGAGCGACTCAAATTTTTATTCCCAGACGAAAAAGTGCGGGCTGAAAAGCGTCCTGAATACGATGAGCGTTTAGAAATAGAGCTTAATGTTATCAACCAGATGGGATTCCCTGGTTATTTCTTGATCGTGATGGAGTTTATCCAATGGTCGAAAGATAATGGTGTTCCTGTTGGACCCGGCCGAGGTTCAGGTGCTGGTTCTTTAGTCGCTTATGCCTTAAAAATTACAGACTTAGATCCTCTTGAGCTAGATTTACTGTTTGAGCGTTTCCTAAACCCTGAGCGGGTTTCTATGCCTGACTTCGACGTTGACTTCTGCATGGAAAAACGGGATCAAGTTATTGATCACGTAGCACAAATGTATGGACGAGATGCCGTATCTCAGATTATTACCTTCGGTACGATGGCAGCAAAAGCCGTTATTCGTGACGTAGGGCGTGTGCTTGGTCATCCATATGGTTTCGTGGATCGCATTTCTAAATTAGTTCCTCCTGACCCAGGAATGACTCTCGAGAAAGCGTTTGAAGTTGAGCCGCAACTGCCAGAGATTTATGAGGCAGATGAAGAGGTCAAAGCGCTGATTGATATGGCGCGTAAGCTTGAAGGGGTAACTCGAAACGCCGGTAAACATGCGGGTGGGGTGGTGATTGCCCCAACTAAGATTACTGATTTTGCACCACTCTATTGTGATGCAGAAGGAAATAACCCAGTTACGCAATTTGACAAGAACGATGTTGAATATGCAGGGCTGGTGAAGTTTGACTTCTTAGGTCTCCGAACGCTGACCATCATTAACTGGGCATTGGAAATGATCAATGCCCGTCGAGCGAAGAAAAACTTAGATCCAATTGATATCGCTGCAATTCCATTGGATGACAAAAAAAGCTTCGATATGCTACAGCGCTCAGAAACTACGGCGGTATTCCAGTTGGAATCCCGCGGAATGAAGGATCTGATTAAGCGCCTGCAACCGGACTGCTTTGAAGATATGATCGCATTGGTGGCGTTATTCCGCCCAGGACCATTGCAATCAGGAATGGTAGATAACTTTATCGACCGTAAACATGGACGTGAAGAGATATCATACCCTGATGTGAATTGGCAGCACGAATCATTAAAACCTGTTCTAGAGCCAACTTATGGTATTATCCTATACCAAGAACAGGTTATGCAGATTGCTCAGGTATTAGCGGGTTACACCCTTGGTGGCGCAGATATGCTGCGTCGTGCGATGGGTAAAAAGAAACCTGAAGAGATGGCAAAACAGCGCTCCGTTTTTGAGGAAGGTTCTATCAAAAATGGGGTAGATGGCGAATTGTCGATGAAAATCTTTGACTTGGTGGAGAAATTCGCCGGTTATGGATTTAACAAATCGCACTCGGCTGCTTATGCTCTCGTTTCATACCAAACCTTATGGTTAAAAGCCCATTATCCGGCTGAATTTATGGCAGCAGTAATGACTGCGGATATGGATAATACCGAAAAAGTGGTGGGACTGGTTGACGAATGCTGGCGTATGGGCTTAAAAGTATTGCCGCCAGATATCAATAGCGGGCTATATCACTTCCATGTGAATGATGAAGGTGAGATAGTTTACGGAATTGGTGCGATTAAAGGCGTCGGAGAAGGTCCAATTGAGGCGATCATTGAGGCTCGCCAACAAGGCGGGATCTTCAAAGAAATTTTTGATCTTTGTGCCCGAGTGGATATTAAAAAGATCAACCGCCGTGTGATGGAAAAACTGATCATGGCAGGGGCTTTCGATCATTTAGGTCCTCATCGTGCTGCGTTAATGTCTTCCCTTGAGGATGCATTAAAAGCTGCGGATCAGCATGCAAAAGCTGAAGCTATCGGGCAAGGCGATATGTTTGGTGTTCTTGCTGAAGCCCCTGAACAAGTTGAAAGCTCTTACGCAAGTGTACCGAAATGGCCTGAACAAGTCGTGCTTGATGGTGAGCGTGAAACATTGGGGCTGTATTTGACAGGTCACCCAATAACGCGATACTTAAGTGAGATAGAGCGTTATACGAATGGTTTGAGATTAAAAGATGTGAACCCAACCCCTCGTGGTCAAGTGACAACTGTGGTAGGTTTAGTGCTCTCTGCAAAAGTGATCACCACGAAGCGTGGGAACAGAATTGGGATTTGTACGCTTGATGATCGTTCCGGTCGTCTGGATATTATGTTATTTTCAGATGCGCTGGATAAATACCAACATATGTTGGAAAAAGACAATATTTTGATTGCCACCGGTCAGGTCAGCTTTGATGATTTCAATGGTGGTAATAAAATGACAGTGCGCGAATTGATGGATATCGGAGAAGCAAGGGAGAAATATGCGCGCGGCCTTGCAATATCGTTGTCCGATAAACAAATTAACGATCAATTACTGAATCGGCTTCGCAATGCTCTTGAACCTCACCGCTCAGGCACGATACCGGTTCATTTGTATTATCAGAAGGATGATGCCAGAGCTAAGCTCAAGTTTGGCGTTGTTTGGCGTGTGACACCCGTGGATCCCCTTCTGAACGACCTTCGAACTCTGCTGGGTAGTGAGCAGGTAGAATTAGAATTTGACTAAAATAGGAATATTATGAGTCTGGACTTTCTTGATTTTGAACAGCCGATTGCTGAATTAGAGGCGAAAATCGATTCCCTAACCGCAGTTAGCCGTCAAGATAACAATTTAGAAGTCAACCTAGATGAAGAGGTTGCCCGCTTACGTGAAAAAAGTGTTGAACTGACACGTAAGATTTTCTCTGATCTGGGAGCTTGGCAAATTGCTAAACTCGCTCGTCACCCACGTCGTCCTTATTCTTTGGATTATATTTCCCGTATTTTTACGGACTACCAAGAATTAGCGGGTGATCGTGCTTATGCCGATGATAAAGCGATTATTGGTGGTCTGGCTCGTTTAGATGGGCGCCCTGTGATGGTTATTGGTCATCAAAAAGGTCGTGAAACCAAAGAGAAAATTCGTCGTAACTTTGGTATGCCAGCGCCAGAAGGTTATCGTAAAGCACTGCGTTTAATGGAAATGGCTGAGCGTTTTAATCTGCCAATTATTACCTTCATCGATACCCCAGGTGCATACCCAGGCGTTGGTGCTGAAGAACGTGGTCAATCAGAAGCAATTGCACGTAACTTACGTGAGATGTCTCGCTTATCCGTTCCTGTGATCTGTACTGTAATTGGCGAAGGTGGCTCTGGTGGGGCATTAGCGATTGGTGTTGGTGATAAAGTGAATATGCTGCAATACAGTACTTATTCTGTTATCTCACCAGAAGGCTGTGCATCTATTTTGTGGAAAAGTGCAGATAAAGCACCATTAGCAGCTGATGCGATGGGAATTACAGCGCCTCGTTTAAAAGAACTGAAGTTAATCGACAGTGTGATCCCAGAACCTCTGGGTGGTGCTCATCGTAACTACGATGAAATTGCTGAATCTCTGAAAGCACAACTCACGCAAGACTTGAGTGAGTTAGATACGTTGGATGTAGAAGCACTGAAAAATCGTCGTTATCAACGTCTGATGGGATATGGTTACTGCTAATTAGCTAACCTATTAAGTGCAATCCATTCTATTTTGAAACGGGAGTCGGTTTAGCCAGCTCCCGTTTTTTATTATCTTTAATATAAAATTGAATTAAGAAGTGAGTGGAATAAAGGGAAGATAATGGCGAAATCCTCACAGCATATTCTCGCAACAGTTCGAGAAAAAATCGGAAGCTACCGAAAAATTCTGGTTGGATTCAGTGGTGGTATCGACTCCACGGTATTGCTTCATGCTCTTTATCAGATAAAAATCAGTGAATTACCGTCATTAGAAATCCGCGCCATTCATGTTCATCATGGTTTAAATATACAAGCGGATAAGTGGGAAGCTCACTGCGCTTCATTGTGTCAGAAATGGGATATTCCATTTATTTGTCGGCATGTGACGGTGGAGGGAAGCAATAAAGGGATTGAAGCAGCTGCTAGAGCCGAACGTTATCAAGCTTATCGCGAAGAGCTACTCGAAGATGAGATTATCGTGACGGCTCAGCATCTTGATGATCAAGCTGAAACAGTTATGTTGGCGCTTAAACGAGGAAGTGGTCCTACAGGGCTTTCTGCCATGCCGGAATCACTTGCTTTTCAAGCTAAATGTGGCAATACGGTCCTGCTACGCCCTCTACTCACGATTTCTCGTCATGCGTTGGAACATTACCGTGCTGAGCAGCAATTGCCTTGGGTTGAAGATGATAGTAACCAGGATGACCGTTATGATCGTAACTTTCTCCGTTTACATATCATGCCAAGGTTATCGGAACGCTGGCCACATTTTGCCAATGCAGTTTCTCGCAGTGCCTCATTGTGTGCAGAACAAGAAGCGCTATTGGATGAATTACTGCAAGATTCACTTGATGAGATTATCGATTATCGTGGCGGGTTATATATTGACGGGCTTGTTCACTGTTCAGTTGCCAAGCGTAACGCCTTAATCCGCAGGTGGATTGGCCTTCATCAGCTCGCCATGCCACCCTTTAATCAATTGGAACGTATATGGCAGGAAGTGGCACTTGCTCGGCAGGATGCAGAACCTATCTGTCGTTTGGGTAACGTGGAAATTCGCCGTTATCAAGGGGCTCTGTGGGTGGTTAAGCGCATTAATAGCCTGATGGGGAAACAATATCAGTGGAATTATCCTGAGGATTATTTATTACCTGAATCACTGGGGATGCTGGTTGTGATGGAGGGAGAAGGGCAGATCCGTCCCCCACAAGAAAACGAAGTTGTTACTATCCGTTTTGGTTTACAAGGTTCACTAAGTATTGTCGGTCGAAATCATTCACGTAGCAGTAAAAAGATTTGGCAAGAACTTGGTGTTGCACCATGGATGCGAGAACGAACGCCACTTATTTACTATAACGATACGTTAATTTGCGCGGTGGGGTGTTTTATTACACCTGATGGATTTGTGGGTGAGAACAATGTGGGTATTGCTATTGATTGGCAAAATTCTGAGCACTGGATAAATAACGGTGAGTTTTCAAGTGAGTTATTTCAGTAGCGGTTCTAAAATTAGAAACCCCTTATGACTGTGATTATCATAAGGGGTATAGAAGAAACTCAGAAAACGAGGATTAGTGAGAGTGGTCGACAACGATAGTGCCGATTTCAGGATGACTGAAGGATGAGATAATATCCAGTCGTAGCTCCTTGGTACCTTCCTGCGTAATTAGGACGAGGTACTCAATTTTTTTTCGTAGGAGCAAATCACTGGCTTGCCCTTCAATATTCTCGCCGTCATTAAGCTTAATTTGCAGCTTTAATTGACGCTGGCATGCGATTTCTAGATATTCGTAATCATCACAATTGATTGGTTGATATTCATTATCTGTAGACATATTCCCTCACCACTGTGTTAGTGGCGGTTATTGCCGCCTTGAACATGTTTGTCTTATCTAAAAACACTAAGCGTTTATCGACTCATCAAAAAGAACTAAGTCAGATGTGCTTCGTTCGATAATAGCATAGTAATTTAATAACTATAATCAGTGACGTGGGAAAAGGAAAATTCTTATTCATTAAACTGATGTCTTTAGCTGGTTATTTATCCTATTGTAAATTTTTGCATACCTTATTTTTTTATTCTTTGAGATGCTATGATGTCTTAATAAGCGAAACTGTGATAATTGAATGATCTGAAGGGAATTATAATGAAGAAAGCACTTTTATTGGCTCTTATTTCGGCGGGCGCCGTGGCACTATCCGGTTGTCAAAGTAGTGTGAATGAAGCGAATTTTGCACCTGTAGACCATGTTTATAGTGGTGTGCTTCCTTGTGCGGATTGTTCTGGTATTGAAGCGAAATTATTGGTTAATCCAGATGGCAGTTATGTTGAGCAATTACTCTATTTAGAGACGCGTGAAGGCAACCAAATGTTCCATGAAACTGGAAATTGGTCCAGTGCTGACAGTGTATTAACGCTGACTAACTCAAAAGCAGAGCGTACCTACTTTGCTCAATCTCCAGATAATCAATCGATCACCCTGTTAGATATAGAAGGAAAGGCGATTGAAAGCTCAATGAACCATACATTGAAACAAGTTACGCCGAGTAAAAAACGCGGTGAATATCGTTATATGGCGGATGCTGCGGTATTTACTGAATGTGAATCTGGACGTAAATATGCGACATCAGGTATTGAGCTAGAAAAAGCATATAGTGATACTGATGTGGATGGCGGTACGCTAGTTTATTTAGAGGCGGATGGCTATTATTCTGTGCGCCCATCAATGGAAGATGGTCAATTTGATTCTGCATTTATTCCTACAGGGAATATTCAGTTTGATAAAACGAAATCTTGCAAATAATCTGAATTTATTCTGATCACATCATAAAAAAGCTCAGAGACAGTGAACTGAACTCTGAGCTTTTATTATTTAAGGCTCAATTAACGATTATTTAGCTAATTTTTCTTTCAGGAAGCTAACCACGTTATCTAAGCCAACCAGTTGTTTATCATCACTACGGCGTGATTTATATTCAACTTGGTTAGTATCTAAGTTGCGGTCACCAATAACGATAGTGTATGGAACACCAATCAGTTCCATATCTGCAAACATGACGCCTGGACGCTCTTTACGGTCATCGAAAATGACATCGATGCCTTGTGCTTTCAGGTCTGCATACAGTTTTTCTGCAACTTCTTTTACGCGATATGACTTATGCATGTTCATGGGTAAAATGGCGACATGGAATGGTGCAATAGCATCAGGCCAAATAATCCCACGGTCATCGTGACTCTGCTCAATCGCAGCTGCGACGATACGCGTTACACCAATACCATAGCAACCCATTGTTACTATTTGATTATGACCTTCTTCGTTTTGCACTGATGCTTTCATCGCTTCAGAATATTTGGTGCCTAACTGGAAGATATGACCAACTTCAATCCCGCGTTTAATTAGCAGGGTACCTTTACCATCTGGGCTTGGATCACCCTCAACCACATTACGTAAGTCATAAACTTCAGGTAATTTCAGGTCACGTTCCCAGTTGATGCCAAAATAATGTTTGCCATCAATATTTGCACCCGCACCAAAATCACTCATCACTGCAACACTGCGATCAATGACGATTGGCATTGGCATATTGACAGGGCCTAAAGAGCCTGGACCTGCATTTACGACTTTACGGATTTCTTCTTCAGACGCAAATTGCAATGGGCTTGCCACTAACGGGTGTTTCTCTGCTTTTATTTCATTCAGTTCATGGTCACCACGAATTAATAGGGCAACTAAAGTATGACCAGAATCTTTTTCTGCATGAACAATCAGAGTCTTAACTGTTTTTTCGATTGGCAGATTAAACTGTTCAACTAATTCAGCGATCGTTTTTGCATTTGGGGTATCGACTAAATGCATTTCTTGGCTAGGAGCTGCACGCTGCACATTTGGTGCAACAGCTTCAGCGAATTCGATGTTCGCCGCAAAATCAGATTCGGTGGAGAACACTACGTCGTCTTCACCGCTTTGTGCCAAGACTTGGAATTCGTGAGAAGCATTACCACCGATAGAACCCGTGTCTGCGTGTACTGCACGGAAATCAAAGCCAATTCGGGTGAAAATCTTGCTATAAGCTTCATACATTGCATCGTAAGTTTCTTGCAATGATTCTTGGCTCGTGTGGAATGAGTATGCATCTTTCATGATAAATTCACGAGAACGCATAACACCGAAACGAGGACGAACTTCATCACGGAACTTGGTTTGAATTTGGAATAAATTCAATGGCAATTGCTTGTATGAAGTGATTTCGTTACGCACTAAATCCGTGATAACTTCTTCGTGAGTTGGACCTAAAACAAACGGACGCTCTCCGCGATCGACAAAGCGCAGTAACTCAGGACCATATTGTTCCCAACGTCCACTTTCTTGCCATAAGTCAGCAGGTTGAACGACGGGTAAAGATACCTCGATTGCGCCTGCATTTTCCATTTCCTCACGAACGATGTTTTCAACTTTACGCAGAACACGCACGCCAGTGGGTAACCAGTCATACAGACCAGAAGCAAGTTTACGGATCATCCCTGCACGCAGCATCAGTTTATGGCTGATAACTTCTGCATCCGCAGGGGTCTCTTTTAGAGTTGAGAGCAGATATTTGCTAGTACGCATTGTATAGGTTCCATTAGAACAACAAATTATGGTAGGCGTTGAGCCTACCCAATAATTTAAAGCTGCTAAGCAGCGGAATAAAGAGCTAGTCTACCAGTGACGATGCTTTGTCAAAAGAGGTTAACGCGATTTTTCGTTATGTTCGATGGCAAACACGTCAGTGATATTGTCAATCACTCGCCAGCGTACATTGAAATCTAATAAATGAACCGCGTAATCACGAGCTTCATTGGACTGTTTTTTATAGGCAGGACGAGGGTCTTGCTTTAATACTTGCTCAATAAAAGCCGCTAACCCAGGATAACGTGATTGATATTTAGCTAACTCAAGTTGAACGAGAGGGCTAAATATAACTTGCATATCTTCTGATGGAGCTTCTTGAGCATAACCGGCTTTCGCTGTTGTGACTGCTTCAGCAAAAGGAAGGTAAGGTTTTATATCCACCACGGGGGTTCCATCAACTAAATCAAGGCTACCAAGTTCAAGGATGACTTGGTGGTTATCGATAGTCACATCTTTTAATTCAACTAATGACATCCCAATTGGGTTAGGTCGAAATGTAGAGCGTGTTGCAAATACACCCATCTTATCGTTACCACCTAAGCGAGGAGGGCGCACTAAAGGTTTCCAACCCCCATCCATTGTTTGGTGAAAAACAAATAAAACCCAAATATGACTAAATTGAGTTAATCCTCTAACGGCATTTGGGTCATTGTAAGGCGAGTGTAGATGTAAGCGCCCAAAGCCGTTTTGGACCAGCCCAGGCTGGCGAGGAATGGCAAACTTTTCTTTATAAGGAGATTCGATATGCCCAATAACATTAAATTGAAAAGATTGCATAAGTTGATTATTCAACAATTTTAAGTGCACTACCTTCACATACCGTTGCTTGGTAACAACCCGGCGCTGATTTGGTTTGGCACTGATGTAATAACACGGCATCCGCAGCGATATAAGCGGCTTGCGTCAACATGCTGTTTTTTGCAGAGTCTAGATTAATAGGAGGACTCTTTGCATTTTTTCTGCATGACTCTCCAGAAACAATACCTAAATCACGAAATGGCATTCCTAATAATTCTTCAGGGCTGTTCATTAACTTAATGTTTTCTGCACTGACATCTTCTTCAGTTTCTACAGGTAAAGGTTTCGACAGTTTCATACTCGAAAACCCTTTATTCATGCTTGGACTGGTGTATTGATTAATTCCGCACCCAGCTAAAGCAAATGTAGCGAGGGCGAGCAAAAACAATCTCATAAATATTACCTTTTTATTATCTGCGCGAACGCATTAATTATGTAATCGGTTTAATAAAAAATGCTAGGTGACATAACGTCACCTAGCATTTTATACACATTCTATTTAAGAGAAAAGCTTACCAGCCTTTAACTGCACCACCATCGAATACTTCATTAGCTTTTTCTGCGACTTCATTAGATTGATATGCTTGAATAAACTTCTTCACATTCTCGCTATCTTTATTATCTTCACGGGTCACAATAATGTTCACGTATGGTGAATCTTTATCTTCAACAAACAGACCATCTTTTGCTGGAGTCAGTTTTGGTGTTGCGCTGCTTGCCCACGTTGTATTGATGATAGCCAATGCAATTTTTTGGTCATCCAGAGCACGCGGTAACTGAGGTGCTTCTAATTCAACAAATTTTAAGCCTTTTGGATTTTCAACAACATCCAATACTGTTGGCATTAAACCTGTGCCATCTTTTAACTTAATTAAACCTTGTTTTTGCAGTAACAGTAATGAGCGACCTAAGTTTGTCGGGTCATTCGGCAGAGCAACCTGCGAACCATCTGCTAGTTCATCAATAGATTTAATTTGTTTAGAGTATCCTGCGATTGGATAAATAAAAGTATTTCCAACAGGCACTAATTTGTAATTGCGATCTTTAATTTGTTGATCCAAATAAGGCTTATGTTGGAATGCATTAGCATCAATATCACCTTTGCTTAATGCTTCATTTGGTAATACGAAGTCATTGAAAGAGACGAGCTCAACATTCAGACCATATTTTTCTTTAGCAACTTTTTGTGCAACTTCAGCAACTTCAAATTCTTTGCCCATGATCACACCGACTTTGATGCTATTTGGATCTTTTTGTTTTTCACCACAGCCAGCGAGAGCTAATGTTCCTAACAGCGCGCCAACTACTGCAATTGATTTTAACTTAATAGACATAACTTACCCCTTTAGACACTATTTATAGCACCTTAACTACTGTGTAGCGTTTTTTGGCGCTGCTATTGTTTCTGACTATCTATATGACGGACTATTTATGTGACACTTTTTTCATTAGATATTCACCGGTGAACTGAATGATGAATACTAAGACAATTAATAGAACAAGTACGGTATTCATAACTAATGGATTATAAGTATAGTACCCATATTGCATTGCAATTTGTCCTAATCCACCGGAACCTACTGCACCACCCATTGCGGAATAACCGACTAACATGATTAACGTAATGGTTGCTGCGTTAATTAATCCCGGTAAAGATTCTGGCAGTAATACTTTGCGGATAATCTGTAACGGTGTTGCACCCATAGCGCGTGATGCTTCAATTAAACCATTCGGTACTTCTAATAATGCGTTTTCAACCATGCGAGCAATAAATGGAATTGCACCAACAGTCAATGGAACAATCGCCCCTTCGATACCAATCGCAGAACCGACGATGAATTTGGTAAACGGGCTGATCCAGACTAATAAAATAATAAACGGTATTGAGCGGAATACGTTCACGACAGCAGAAATAACGCTATACAGAACGGTGTTTTCCATCACTTGCCCACGACGAGTGACATACAGTAGGACGCCTGTCGGGATACCTAAAATAAAACCTAAAATTGCAGAAACGAAAGTCATGATAATCGTATCAATCGTTCCTGAAATAAGCAGTGAAATCATTCCCTCAGACATAACCTAAAACCTCAACTTTCACATGGTGCTCTTTCAAAAATGTAATTGTGGATTCTATGCCATCATGTAAACCGTGTAATTCAGCCAACATCACGCCAAATTTAACGCCACCGGCATAATCAATCTGAGAGCTTAAAATATTAATATCGATATCAAATTTACGAACAGCCATAGAAATTAATGGAGCATCTACGGATTGCCCTGTAAATTCCAGCTTCAGCAATGGAGATAAATCTTTACCAGGTTCACTTTGTAGGCGCTCTTTATAGTCATCCGGAATATCAATAACGAGTGTTGATTTAATAAATGCTTGAGCGACAGGTGTTTTCGGGTGAGAGAAAACTTCACTGACTTTATCTTGCTCGATGAGCTGACCACCGCTGATCACGGCAACTTGGTCGCAAATTCGTTTTACCACATCCATTTCGTGGGTGATTAATAAAATCGTTAACCCTAAGCGGCGGTTTATATCTTTCAGTAATTCTAAAATAGAACGAGTGGTCGCTGGGTCTAATGCGCTTGTTGCTTCATCACATAATAAAACTTTTGGTGAATTAGCTAAAGCGCGCGCGATAGCAACACGTTGCTTTTGACCACCAGACAGGTTGGCTGGATAAGCATCTTTTTTCTCAGATAAACCGACCAACTCCAGTAATTCATTAACACGCTGTTTAATCGTTTCTTTCGGAGTATTGTCTAACTCTAATGGCAATGCCACGTTATCAAACACAGTGCGTGAAGATAATAGGTTAAAGTGCTGAAAAATCATGCCAATACCACGGCGTGCTTTCGTTAGCGCTTTTTCTGGCAGAGAGGTTAAATCTTGCCCATCAACAATGACTTGCCCTGATGTTGGACGTTCCAGCATATTCACACAACGAATTAAGGTACTTTTACCTGCGCCGGATGCACCAATAACACCATATATTTGACCAGCAGGAACATGCAGGCTGATATCAGTCAGTGCCTGTATATTGCGGTTTCCTTGCGGGAACACTTTATTAATATTTGAGAGCTTTATCATTCTATCTTCTATTCTCTGACGAATTATATTTTAGATACTGTATCTAACATGCATTGGATGTTAAGGCGTCTAGACGTCTAAGTCAATAAAGTTTGATGGATTTATTCTATTCTCATTTCATTTCTTTTCGTGAGATACTAAAAACCATTTCAGTTTGAGGAGTAAAGCAGTGAGCAAAGGTATTCCAGCAGTCTTTCTAGATAGAGATGGCACAATTAATATCGATCATGGTTATGTACACCAAATCGATGATTTTGAATTTATCGAAGGCTCTATTGAAGCCATGGTTGAACTCAAGAAAATGGGATATGCATTAGTTGTCGTGACTAACCAATCTGGTATTGGGCGCGGTATCTATACAGAAGACCAGTTTATGAACCTCACTGAATGGATGGATTGGTCTTTAGCTGACCGCGGTGTTGATTTAGATGGTATCTATTTCTGCCCACATCATCCTGATGCAACAGTAGAAGAATATAAGCAAGAGTGTAATTGCCGCAAACCAAAACCGGGAATGCTATTAGATGCTCAGCAATTTTTAAACATCGATATGGCTTCTTCTATTATGGTTGGCGATAAACTTGCCGATATGCAAGCGGGTAAAGCGGCTCATGTTGGTATAAATGTGCTAGTGAAAAGTGGTGAGACCGTGACTGATGAAGCTATTACAAGTGCTGATATTGTGATTAATAGTCTTGCTGAGCTGCCAAACGCGCTAAAAAATATCAGAAAATAACCATTTTGAGTGATAAATCAACACTTAGAAATTATTTTTCAAAAAA